>NZ_MKJW01000143.1:0-12452 GCF_001942375.1 Kocuria sp. CNJ-770 | reverse complement strand
GGGGGAAGTTCCGTTGTACCTGGTGGAAGGGCCAGGTAAGGCATATCATACGTCTGCATTGAATCCGCAGATAGGATTGGCGGAGTATTCGCGATTGGCGCAGATAGGCTCACCACGCGTTGGGTGGTGGGCTTCTCGACTGGCGCGAGAGCAACAACATTGGGGCGTCCTGCCGGATGGTGCCATTGAGATTATTTTCCTGAATGGGATGGTTGCTTATAAAGAAGGCCGCCACGGCGATGCGATCGGCATGCTGCGTGAAGTCGCAAAAAGTGAAGGTATATCGCTCGAAATAGCCGTTGCAATGCATTTAGTTGGCCGATATGACGCACAAAGGAATAAGCAAGCCAATTGGGGAGCAGCCATCAAAATGCTTCGACGTAGCAAAAGGATGGGGGAAGAACTGGGCGATCCCATTCATGTTGCTCAGGTTGAGCATACGCTGGCAATATCCTTGGTGCTACGCGATCCAAAAAATCGGCGCGAAGAATCACTTAAATTGCTACAATCAAGTTTAGCGACCCTCGAGCATTTTGGGGACACTTTTGGAGTGGCGCAGGTTCTTCATACGTTGGGGCAGGCCCATTACAGGCGCGGAAGGGGCGGGGATTTTAGGCTTGCAGAGCAATACTTGCGGCGCAGTTTGGAAATCGGCGAGGCTTTGGGTTACAGACAGCATCAAGCCAGGGTGTTGCGATCGCTCAGCAAGGTGGTAAAAATAAGGAATGCTGAAGAAGGGGATCGGCTGGAAGTTAAGGCTCGCGCAATGTTTTTGGGCCTGCGCTCCTCTGGACGTCAGAGAAATGCCGCGACTGCGGAGGGGCCAGCCCACAAGCAGAAGCAAAATTCGAAAGTAATGCGCGGTAAGGTTGAATCACAAAGACGCACCCGAACGGGATCTACAGTCCGAGGCAAGAGGGCCGATACCAGCAAGAGCAGACAAAGAAGGAAGCGTAAGTTCTAATCAACAGGGAGCTTCCTTCTAAAGGTTTGGGGGCTCTATCGGTGTTTATTATGCAACCTGGTTTGGACCTCTTCGGGGCAAGGTTAACTTTTATTTTTCGACCATCAACCTCGGTTTTGTCTGCAAGATCTTAGAGCGCATACGTATGTGAGCACGTGCCTGGCTACCTCCGAACCCGACCTATTGAAACCTTTTTAGAGGCTACGGCCGCTGTCGCGGCGTGCGCTCTCGGCGGCCCGGCGAGTTGCGGTGGCCTGGTCCTCCTGGCGGTTGTCCTTTTGCTCGGTGCGGTTGGCGGCCTTGATGCGCTTGGCCACCTGGCGTGCTGAGCGTGCCAGGCGGGACCGGAGGTCTGCTTGCGGGGCTGCTCGGAGTTCTCGGACACGGGGGTCTCCTTCTGCTGAGTGGCCGGCGTGGGGGACGCCGGCTCGTGGAGGGAAGCTGCCTCGGTGGTCGGGGTGGCCTGCTGGGTCTGGGCCCGGTGCTGGGCCACGACGTGAGCGATCAGCTCCTCCCTGGTCAGTACCCGCCGGGGCTCCTCGGCTACCGGAGTCGTAGCGGCCGCGGTGACGGCGGCCTCCCTCGCCTGCGGAGCCGGCAACGGATCGGCGGCCTCGGCGCGGGTGGCGCGCAATGCTTCCACGGCCTCCTGAGCCGATGCCGGGGTGGTGCGCACCCGCTCGGCCACGTGCGCCTCATCGACGGCCTGGCGGACCTGCTCCGGGGTCTGCGGGGCGGCGGTCGTGAGCGCGGAGTGCTTGTGCAGCGCGGTGGCCCGTTGAACCAGCGCGGCCGCCACCGGGTCCTGGTGGTGCGCCTGGGGGATCAGCGCGGTCTCGTGGGCGGGGACGTTGTAGCGGTTGCGGTACGCCTCGACCTCGGCCGCGACCTGGTGCCATTCGGCCGCCTTGGCGGGCTTGGCCGGTACCGGGCCCAGGGCCGTAGCCCACTCCGGGGCCGCCTCGGCCAGCTCGGCACCGCGCACCATGACGCGCTCCTCCAGCCGGGTGCGCAGCCGCTCCAGCTGCTCCCGATACTGCACCGGCACCTGCGGATCGGTGATCAGCGGTGTGGGGGCCAGGTCCTCGCTCACCCGGCGCCCGTCCGCCACCGGGGCAGGTGCCGGGGTCTTGGCGGCCACCGCGCGCACCTGCTGCTCGGCGGCGATCGCCTCCCCGATCGACAGTCCTGAGTCGGTGCGGGGGCGCTCTCCCCGGGCGATCTGCTCCACCGCCAACTGGGCCGGGGACAGCCCCGCCCGGCGCTCTTGCTCAGCGCCCATCGTGCGGGTGGTCCAGTCCAGGTGCAGCGAGGTGGTGGACTCCCACAGCTCCGGGGGCAGGGCCAGGTTCTCGGCCTCCGCACTGGCCTTCGCCTCAGCAAGCTGGGCTGAGGGCATCCAGGCGTAAGGGTGTGCCGCCCACTGTGGGTCCTCCACCACGGGCTGCGCCTGGGCAGCCCGAGTACGCTCGGCCAGCCGCTCCAAGTGCTCGTCGGTGAGGTTGCCCAGGGGCCGGCGGTCGGTGTTGTCCAGGACCCGCTGGGCGTCCTGGATCTGGTGCTCCAGCCGCCAGGCCAGCACTGCGGCCGGGTCTTCCGCTCCGCCAAAGCCGCGCTGATGCACTGCCCGGTTGAGTAGTTCGGCCGGGTCCATGCCCTGCTCCTGGGCGGTGTGCAGGTGGGTGGCCACCGCTCCCCAAGCCTCGGCGCTGGTGAAATCCGCGGCCTTGTCCGCGCCCATGACCTCCACAGCCATCGTGCGCGTCTTGGCCGTCCAGGCAGCGTCTGCGGTCTCGCGGTAGACCTCCCCCAGGGTGGCGACGTCGCCGTTGCGCATCACCTCGGCCGCCACGGTTTCGTGGGCGGACAGGTTCCGGTCGTAGGCCCCGGCGATGGCCTCCAGGACCTCGTCGCGGCTCTGCCCGTCGCTCAATGCGACGTAGAGCTGATTGCATTCCCGCCCTCGGGTGGCAGCGACATAGGCGGCGGCCCGGTCGGTGGAGTCGTCCAGGATCGCGTGGGCGGTCTCCACGGTCGCGCCCTGAGCCCGGTGCACGGTCGCGGCATATCCGAGCTGGCCGTGCTTGCTCAGGTACTCGGCATCCAGGGTGATCTTGCCGCCGTGGCCGGTGTGGCGCAGCGTGGCGGTGTCCGCTCCCACCTTCTCGACGGTCCAGACGTCGTTGTTCTTCACAAAGTCCTTGCCGCCGTTGAGCTGCAAGGTGCGGTCGTTGCGACGGGTCACCACCACGTCCCCGGTGTGGGCGGTGAGGCCGTCGCGCAGCACCACGGACTCTCCGGTGGCGTCTAAGGCCCCGGTGGCGATCCGGGCCGCCTGGGCGCGGGCGTTCAGGTCAGTGACGGTGGCGTTGTCGGTGGCGATCAGCAAGGACCGTTTCCCGGCCTCGGTGTCGACGATCCAGGCCCGCAGTGCGGTGTCGGTCATGGCCTCGGTGTCCCCGGCGACCACACGACGGTTGTCCATGTACCAGGCCCATGGGGTGTCCGCCCCGGCCGCAGGGGGCTCGCGCAAGGCCAGGGACGCGGCCGCCTCACCCTCGGTGCGGAAGCGGTGCACGGCCTCCAGCCGGGTCGCTCCCACCTCGCTGTCCAGCAGACGCAGCGCCCCGCCGGAACCGATCGCCCCGAGTTGCCGGTCATCACCAATGGCTCGAACGACGGCCCCGTGGCGGGCTGCCACGTTCACGAGCTCGGCCAGCTTCGGGGTGGTGACCATGCCCACCTCATCGAGGATCAGCACGTCCCCGGAGTGCAGCTGGGCGGCCCCGGTGCGGCCGGTGCGGTGGGCAATCAGGAAGGCGTCAATGGTCGTGGCTTGGGCCCCAATGTCGGCGGACATGACCGCAGCCGCGGCCGCGGTCGGGGCCAGGCCGACGACGTTGCCGCCGGTCGCGCGCACCGCATCGGCGGCCAGGGAGAGGCTGGTGGTCTTGCCGGCCCCGGCCGGACCAATGCCCAAGGAGAGCAGCTTCTCATCGGTGGCGAAAGCACGGGCCAGGGCCACCTGACCGTCGCTCAGGGGGCCGGTGTGGGCGGCCAGCACCTCGTCAAAGGTTTGGGCGGAGACAGCGGGGATGACGGTGCGCTGGGCGGCGGCGAGCACCTGGTGCTCCGTCTCCAGGACCTCCCGGGAGGTGAACACGTGGGCGTCGGAACGGATGAACTGGCTGGTGCCATCGGCGCGGGTGAACTCCGCCAAGCGCGGCACATCAGCGGTCGGGGTGACCGACAGACTGTGCGTGCCGGTGGCCTCCCGCACCACCTCGGCCACCAGCTCATCGGGCACGGTGCGCCCGATCATGGTCTCTTTCAGGTGCCGGCGGGTCTGGGCGTGGACGTGGTTCACGCTCCAGGTGGCCCGCTTCTGGGACAGCTCATGCACCACTAGGCGGGCGTGCTCACTGACATTGATCTGCGCCACCTCGGGGCCGGTCGGCACGCCGGTGGCGGCCGCACGAACGTGGGCCAGCAGGTCGTCGCCGACCGGCATCTGTACCTGCTGCCCGTACTCGTCTGCCCACTGCTCGACCAGTTCGGACAGGCGCCGGGCGGACTTCTTCGCCGGTCGGGATTCTAGGGTGGCTTGCTGGGCCAGGGCGATCTTCTGCTTGGCGTTGGGAGCGTAACCGTGGCGGTCGGTGAACTCCGCGTGCAGCCGATCCACGGTCCCGGCGATGTCGGCCCGTCTCGAGGAGGCGTGGTGGATGGCGTCCAGGTCCACCCCGGCGATCTCATAGATCGGCTCGTTCCCACCGGCCGTCCGCGGCACCGCGGCGACCCCCAGGGAGGCGGTGACCTTCTCCATCACCTTCGCGTTGTAGGTCTCCGAGGCGGCCACATTCATCCGGTACAGGGTGCGCCCGTCCAGGGAGGACCACCTGCCGTCCGCACCCAAGACCTTGTTGGCGATCACCACGTGATCGTGCAACTGCGGGTCCCCATTGCGGGAGTCGTAGTGGCGGAACTGGGTGGCCACCAACCCGCCCTCGACGTCGATCTGCCGCACCCCGTTGCGGCCGCGCCGGGTGTAGGTACCCTCCTGCTCCAGGAAGCTCAGGGTCTCAGCAATGGCCTCGTTGTGCGCCGTCTCCACGGCCTTCCGGGCCTCCTCACCGCCCAGGGCCCAGAGCAGGGAGACGGACTTGGCGGGGGAGAACACCAAGTCATACCCGGCCACGGTCTGCTGCTTCGGGGTGGTCTGGGCCGTGATGAACCGGCCCAGCTCCTCCTTATTCCGCACGTCGCGCCCGTGGGTTTCCCGGAACAGCTGGCCACCGACGCGACCGCGAATGGCTTGGCGTTCCTCGCGGGTTGGGGCCGCCCCGGTGGTGCGTTCGTGCCGGGCGATCTCCTCCTCCAGGCGCCGGGTTAGTTCCGTGTCAGCACTGGCATAGCGGTGGTACTTCTGGCCCAGAGCCACGTCCGCTTCGGTGCCGCCGGCGGCCAGGATGCGCTCCGCGTCCGGGCGGATGCCCTCCCCGAACAGGGCCGCCATCTGCGCCTCGGTGACCTCCCCCGACACCCCCAGCAACGCCTCGGAGTGGGCCACCCACTGGCCCGGCGGCATGCCCTCCACGGTGTAGTAGTCGCCCAGTTCCCGGCCTTCGGCGCGCAGTTCATCAGCCGAAGCCACTTCGGAGGTGTAGTAGGCATACCCGTCCCCAGCGCTGAGCTTGTGGACGGTCATCACAGAAGCAATCTATCGCGTTTTCATCCTCATTTATCAATGATGCATGAGGTGTGACGGTCTGACAGGGCGTGGGGGTCGATGCGAGCTGGCGAGTCATCGGGGCGGAGCGACCCAGGCTGTCCGTCACGGATGTGACGCGGTTGTGCCCACAAGACCTGAAGTGTGGGCAGGTGATGCCATAGAGCGGACGAGGAACGAGGAGTCGAAAAGGCCGGCATCAGCTGTCCACACTCCAGGTCGACTGGGTGCAAGCGAACCAGGTTGTCCACGCGCGCCTTTTCGGGTGGACAACCTGCACGAGATTTCGCGGGTCGCTGTGGGTCCGGCGAAGGGACCGGGATTCATCCCGGAGCCGGTCCACAGCCACCCGCGAAAGCTCACAACACTGTCACCCCCTGGGGTGCCCTTTCCCGCGGCGCCGGCCCTGCCGGCGGCAGGGCCGGCGCGAAGAAGTCGGTCTGTGACCGTTAGGGGATCGGTGGTGTTCAATGGAAGGGAATGATGTTGCTGATATGAAGGAGTGGTGATGGCCCCGCGGAAGAGCGCGACGAAGACCGAGGCTCGAGAACGGGCCCGCCGGGCGGCCGCCGATGCCATGGCTCGGGAGCAGCGCTTGTTGGAACTGGGGGAGGAGTTCTTCGTCGCCCAGGGCGAGGCCGAGCAGATTCTAGAGGCGGCGGAGCAGCGCATCGCCGAGATCCGCGCCAAGGCCGAGCAGGAGGCTGCTCAGGCCAGGCAGGCGCAGGCCGGTGTGGCCGTGGCCATGAAGGGGGAGCGGGTGGCGGTGTCCGATATCGCTCAGCGATTGGAGCTGTCAGCAGCCGCAGTGCGCGCTCTTTTGAAGGACAACGCCAGTGAGGACGTTGCCACGCCGGAGGATCGCGATTCCGCCGATGTGACGACTCCAGCCGACGGTGAGCTGGAGCGGGAGACCGTCGGCGCGTAGATCCTGCCCGGTTACTCGTCAGCTCACTCTGCGGCCAGGTCTGTCTCGCGTGTGGTGGCCCACCGGTACTGGGTGGCCTGCAGGTCCTCGTCTGCGGGGTTCCATGGGCTCACGGTGAACCGGGCATCCTTGTCGTCGAGTTCACCGTCCTCGGTGAACCGCAGGCCGCTGAGGATGCCAATGACGCATTCACCGGGGTGTCGCCTAGCGTGGTGGACTTCCCCGCTGGTCACGGTCACGGACGCGCCGTTGGACTGTGTGCCCTTGGCTTCCAGGTAACGGATCTGGCCGTTCTTCCGCGCGATGGCGTCGTAGGGACCGTCGAAGCGGACGTCCTCGACCTCCCACCCACGACCGCGGTAGTAGGTCTCCAGACGCGACTGGGCGGCGTCCTCCAGCGCCTTACGCCGCTGGGGATCCAGGACCAGCCCTTGCCCCTCAGAGTCGGGGTGCCCGGGCTCATCGGCCGCCACAAGCTCATCGAGTTGCGGTGTCGGATGGTAGGTCAGCGCAGCCCGATTGCGTGGCCGCTCGGCGCCCATGAGAGTGTCGTGCACCCGATGGCCTTCATGCAGCACGTACCCCTGGAGGGCTCGGCGTCGTTGCCCGTTCTTCCAGAACTGTGGGCCGACGTCCTCGATGCCGGTGATAGCGGCCACCAACACGACTTCTCCACGCCACGAGAAGGTGGCGATCCGCTCGCCCTCGATGCGGTCCCCGAACCGCCAGATCCCTCGGTTGTACTCCCAGACCTCTTCGAGGGCCGCTTGCGGGGCCCAGCCCTGCCAGGGTCGTCCCTCCCAAGACTCCTGCGGGTCGAGCATTTTTTGGTCGAACAGCTTGAAGTTGATGGCCATCGGGTCATTCAGCCTTGTCTCTCGAGGCATGTGCAGGACGCGGTGGTTTCAGAACAGGGTGGGGTGCTCGGGGTCGATCCCGTGCACGAGCTCTCGCACCAAGTCTTCGTCCCAGCCGTGGGTCTTGAGCTCCTCGCGCAGTTGCCGAGAGCGGGCGGAGCGCTCGGCCCGGGAGAGCCGGCGCCACCGGGCAGCGGTGGCCGAGGGCATCCTGCCTTTCATCGCCCGGTCGGCCATGTTGTCCGAGCGGGTGCCCAGCAACAGGTGCGTGGAGGACTCCAGGGAGGCGTGCACGCACAGTGGCACGTCGCACCAGTGCAACGCGGTCAGCCCCTCGATCGCCCCCAGCCCGCCGTGGACGGTGGCCAGGGCGAAGCGGTGGGCGGCCACAGCCCGCTGACCGTCGGCGGTGCTGATCCAAAAGCGGCCGTAGCCGTCGTCGCTGATCGCCCCCAGCCACAGCCAGCACGAGTCAGCGTGCGGTCCCTTGAGGACGTGGGAGTAGAAGCGTTCAACGTCCGCGAACTGCACGGCGAGCCTCCGCCTTGTGGACCAGCACCAGCAACAGTGCGGTGATCAACGCCCCGACACCGATCGCCGTCCAGGTGAAGTCGTTGGCGCCGACCACAACCCAGACCATGAACAGGTACGGGGCGATGGACACGGTCCCGGCCAGCCGGTGCCGCAGCACCGAGGGCATCGGAATGATGCGCAGGAACCAGTGCGCCACCGCGTGACCGATGCGGTAGTACAGGCGAACCCACCACAGTAGATACGGGATCAGAATGCGCGGCATCAGGCCTCCTTCTCGCCGTCTGCCGGTGGCGCCTCGCGGCAGTTCGGAAGCTGCGCCAGGTGGTACGTGGGGATCCTTCCCTGGGTGGGGACAGGCATGTTCTACTGTGGCACGCTTCAGTGGCCTGACGTAGTTTCCGAGGCCGGCGAGTAGGGCATCGCCTCGGGGGATTCCAGCGCCCTTGGGTGGCGCAGCCTTACGAGACGAACCGGTCAAGCCCCCGGGATGAGCCATCCGGTGCCCAGCGCAGTCCCGCCGACCGCCGCGGAACCACACCAGAATCGGTCCGACGGGAGTTCGAACAGATGCAAGAACACGTCCTACTTAACCGGTAGGCACGGATGTTGATGAGGCGGGAGTTCCGCCCTGACGGTGCTCCCGGTGCTACTGGCGTGCGGCGATGTATCGGGCGTAGGCGCTGGCCGCGTTGGTGGCGTGACGTTCGATGGTGCTGGGGTGGTAGCCGAGGATCTCGGCGAGGACCGGGATGGGGCTGAGCTTGGTGAGCTCCTCGAGGGTGCCCAGGCGGGCGGCCCGGGGCGCGCACACGGTCTTCAGCCGTCGCCGCAGGTGGCTCGCGTCGATGTGGTCGCCAGGGGAGTTGCCCCTGAAGATCCACCGGCTGTGGGGGTGCGCGGCGGTCCGGTCGTGGCCGGGCTCGGTGACCAGCTGGCGCAGCGGTTCATCCAGCGGGGGCGGGAGTCCGACGGGGTGGGCCCCGACGGTGATGGTGACCCGGTCGTCGTCGATGGTGACCTGGTCCCAGGTCAGCCCGACGACGTCGTCGACCTGTTGGGCCAGCACGAGGACGAGGATGGCCGCGAGGCGGTCTCTGGGGCCGAGCTCCTCGTGGTCCACGACCCGTGCCAGGGCGCGGGTCTGGTCGGGGTGAGACATGCGGGCCGCGGTGCCGCGCCGGTGGGGGTGCAGGCGCAGGCGCGAGTCCACCAGACGAGCGTTGATCGCCCACCTCAGGAAGCGGTCGGCCAGTTCCCGGGTGGTGGGCCCGCCGGATTGCCAGGCATCGAGGTCGGCCTGGGTGAGCCGGCTCAGGGTGGTGCCCCGGTTCGTGAGCCAGGTCAGGAAGTCGATGGCCACGGTGGTGGTCTGTTTCGCGGTGAGGAAGGCCCCGTGGGTGGTCTCGCCGTCGGTGGCGGTCATCCGCCGAGCTTGGTCCCAGCGGATGAAGCGTCGTAGGGCCTCGCGGTGCTCGCCGGTGGGCAGCCGCTGGATGGCGTCCTGGCTCCAGGCGGTGAACCGCGCCAGCTGCTCGTCCCGGGCCGGCAGCCCACCGTGGGTCACCAGCAGGGCCCGCACGTAGTCGCGGGTGCGGGTGGCCGGCAGCGCATCGAGGGCCTCGTGGCTGATGGTCGCCGTGGTGGCCAGGTCGGTGAGGAAGGCGGTGACGTGGGGCTGGTTCAGCCAGGTCAGACCGCTGTTGGGGCGGGTCATTGCCTTCAGCGCGGCGGCCACCGGGGCCAGGGACGGGTGCATCTGCTGGGTGTGCGGATTGGTGAGCAGCCGGTCGACGGTGGCGGCCAGCACGCAGGACCAGCACTGCCCGTGCGAGTGCAGCTCCGCCTCGGCCCTACAGGTGCGGCAGTCGAGGTTCAGCGTGATCCCGCTGCAGTCCCGGCAGGTCGGGTGCCCGTCGAGCCGGCCGGGCAGCACCCCTGCGTGGCCGCAGGCGCAGGTGCCGGTGGTGCGCTTGGCCTGTTGGTAGCAGTAGCGGCAGACGGGCCCGTCGGGCCAGTGGGCGGCGATCTCGTGGTGGTCCCGGCACCGGGTGCACGGGATCGGCCAGGTGTCCGGGTCGCTGGGTGGGCGGGGCCTGCTCACGAGGACTCGTCGTTCTCCTCGGGCACCAGGTGGATGCGGCGGGCGATCGGCTGGTGCGGATCGACCCCGATCTCCTGGGGCCGGGTCGGGGCGTTGGCGGTGGCCGCGGCGCGCAGTTCGAGGTAGGGCTCGAAGAGGTCGTTGGGGGAGCAGTCCAGGATGTCGCACAGTGCCGCGAGGGTGCGCGCCGGGATGCGTTCGGGGGTGCCGGTCACCAGCCGGTAGACCTGGCTCTCCGAGAGGGTGATCCCGCGGGCGCGCAGCAGCGGCAGTAGCTCGGTGCTCTTCCACAGGTTGCGCTGAGCCATCACGGTGCGCAGATGCCAGCGGTAGCCGATGCGGCGTTGTTCAGGCATCAGGGTCCTCCTCGCGTCCGGTGGCCAGCCGGGCGGCGATCATCTGCTGGATGGTCTTCTGCTTGAAGTCCGAGGAGACCGAGGTGTACAGCCCCGTGGTCGAGGCGTGGGCGTGCCCAACCTGGGTCTGCACGAACGCCGGGTCGTAGCCGGCCTCGATCAGGTGGGTGACGTAGGAGTGGCGCAGGCAGTGCAGGCCCAGTTCCGGGGGCAGCCCGACCTCCTCGCGCAGTCCCGCGAAGGCGTCCCCGAGGCTGCCCAGGCGCAGGCGGCCGCCGCGTTCGCTGGGCCACAGCGCGCCGGAGGACTCGGCGGTCGGGAACCGGGCCCGCCCGCCGGGGCCGGTCCAGAACTGCAGCAGGCCCACGACCCAGTCGAACTCCGGGACGGTGAGCACGGTGCGCCGGCGCGGCCCCGAGCCGGTGGTGCCCTTGGCCCAGCGCACCTGCACCGCACCGAAGCGCCCGTAGGCGGGCACGTGCGGGTTGGGGCCGAAGTCGCTCACCTCGAGCATCGTCAGCTCCCGGCGGCGCAGCCCGTAGGCGTAGCAGGTCTTGAGGGCGATCGAGTCCCGCAGGGCCGGCAGCCAGCGTTTGCTCCCGGCGGCGTGCTCGCGGTCGATGTGGTCGTCGAGATGGTCGAACAGCCGCTGCAGCTCGGCCCGGGTGAAGGCCCGGCGCCCCGGGACGATGGCGTCATCGGCCGTGTGCCGGGGAGTGTTCCACTCGAAGACCACCTGGGCGGGCACGTCCCCGAACGCCTGCTGGCAGAAGGCCGCCCACCCGTAGACCGGGGTCGTGAGATAGGTACAGAACGCCGCGACCGCGCTGGAGTCCGCGCGCAGGGTCGTGAGACTGATCGGCCTGGGAGCGGAGCGCCGCTGCGCCTGGAAGTCCTCCAAATCCGCCGGGCCCCATTGCCAGGGGAAGGTGCCGGTGAAGCGCTGGAACCGGGCCACGACACCGCACCGGGCCTTGATCGTCGTCGAGGTCAGCCCGCGGGCCAGCATCTGCGCCCGCCACCCGTCGAGCATCGCCTCGAACACCCGCTCGTCGGCGCGGAACAACCCCACGCCAGCATCGGTCAGGACGGCAGGCACCTGGCCCGGTACAGCGTCCATCCGAATCCCACCTCACCGTGGAATCGTGCATCTGATGCAGGAAATCTACGCTGACCAGCGACCCAGCAAAACCCCGGTGAGCCATCCGACGTCCGGCACAGTCCCGTCGGCCGCAGAACACTGCGGAACCGCGGCGGAATCGGTCGGACGGGAGTTCCATCAGATGCGAGAACTCCCGTGGGTTGAACGCCGATAAGTCACGTTATGTAAAGTAATGCCGTAAGCAGGCTCCCCGAGCGGCTCCCGACGTGTGGGAACTCCCCTCTGAGCATCGCAAGGTGTCATGCCGCACATAGCGCGATTCAGGCCTGCGCCTCAAGCGCGCTGATGAGCATGGCGTCTTGGAGACGGGCATCTGGCTGACCCGTAGCGCCCGTGGTCGCGGCCTGGGAGGAGCGGCCATGGCGGCCACGTTGGTCCAGGCCGCTACCCTCGGGGCGACTGGAGTACGGGCAGAGACCACCAGCACCAACACAAGCGCTCTGGCCGTGCTGCGCCGTCTTGGCTTCACCCTCGCACCGGCCCAGGACGGTCAGAACATCCGGGCGCTGATCCGGCTCGACCCCGAGGCTGGCAGTCACGAGTGTCGACAATCGGTCGACTGACGGAACGCGGGCCACCACAACTACCGCCTCGGCACCTGCACCCGCCGATCCCGTCTCATGATGACTTCAAGGATCCTCGGCATGCCTGTCACGCCCCCGGCGCACCGCCGTCCAGGCAGGTCGGGCCTGGAATACCAGGCTGGCGGAGGGGTTTTGGCCGATGTCCCCTCCCCTGTTTTCCTGTGAAGGAGCATGCTTCCGCGCATGGCC
Organism: Kocuria sp. CNJ-770; assembly: GCF_001942375.1. Taxonomy (NCBI): domain Bacteria; kingdom Bacillati; phylum Actinomycetota; class Actinomycetes; order Micrococcales; family Micrococcaceae; genus Kocuria; species Kocuria sp. CNJ-770. The sequence goes on along the minus strand of NZ_MKJW01000143.1, from coordinate 48 downwards.
ACCGATTACGACACCCCGCGCACCCGCCCCGAGGACGAGCCGGCCAAC
>NZ_MKJW01000142.1:0-12782 GCF_001942375.1 Kocuria sp. CNJ-770 | reverse complement strand
ATGCAGTAGGTGCAGCGCAGATTGCACTTGTCGATCACCGACAGCCGCAGATCGGTGGCGCGGCGGCCGTGGCGGTCCACCAGTCCCGCCCGGGGCGGGGCGGGACTGGGCGCCGGTCCCGCACTGCGGATCTGCGGAAGTCCCAGGGAAACGCTCATGTCACCGCCTCAGGCACCTCAACCGGCGCAATAGCACAGGCTTCACTTACTTTATTCAGCCACACTATGGGCTCACTCCGCTGACCCACAAAAGTTACCGACCCTCGCCCGAGACCCACTCGAGACCGGCTGCCCCTGACAATGGGGACACAATTACAGCAGGCCTGAATGACGAAATGCCGAGAAACTTATTAGGACCATTTTCGAACCTTCCGCACGCGGGGCAGACCACCTCGGATTGCTGCCAGTCCGGGCTAGAACGGGGACAGCGGGCCCACTTTGTGAAACAAAGTTCTCCCTCTGAAACATATGACGCGTCAGCATTCCCCGCGGAATCCAGCGAAGGCAGGACGACGCGCGGCGCGATGACCAGTAGCGCGTAAGAATGGCATTCTTGCCGGCGAATTACTAGGTTTTTTTTCATGACGACCGACTCCTTTCCGCCGCGCATCGATGGTCCTGCTTCCGACGCTCTGCTCAAGCTCGGGAAGTTCTTCACCCGCTGGGAGGAGAGCCCGGACCGGCGCGCTGTGTTCCGTGAGGGAGGTCGGGCCGGCGACGCCTTCTACCGCAACCGGTGGAGTCATGACAAGGTGGTCCGCTCCACGCACGGGGTGAACTGCACCGGATCGTGCTCGTGGAAGGTCTACGTCAAGGACGGGATCATCACCTGGGAGGCCCAGGAGACCGACTACCCCTCGGTGGGCCCGGACCGCCCGGAGTACGAACCCCGCGGCTGCCCGCGCGGGGCGGCCTTCTCCTGGTACACCTACTCCCCCACCCGGGTGCGCTACCCGTACGTGCGCGGGGTGCTGCTGGAGATGTACCGGGCAGCCAAGGCCGAGGTCGGCGGGGATCCGGTGCTCGCCTGGCAGGCGGTGGTGGGGGATCCGGAGAAGCGCCGGGCGTTCCAGCAGGCCCGCGGCAAGGGCGGGCTGGTGCGCTCAAGTTGGCAGGAAGCGCTCGAGATGACCGCCGCCGCCCACGTGCACACGATCAAGACCTACGGCCCCGACCGGTGCACCGGGTTCTCCCCGATCCCGGCGATGTCGATGGTCTCCCACGCGGCCGGGGCCCGGTTCATCAACCTCATCGGCGGGGTGATGAACAGCTTCTACGACTGGTACGCCGATCTGCCGGTGGCCAGCCCGCAGGTCTTCGGGGACCAGACGGATGTGCCCGAGTCCGGTGACTGGTGGGATGCGACCTATTTGATGATGTGGGGCTCCAACATCCCGGTCACCCGCACCCCGGACGCGCACTGGATGGTCGAGGCCCGCTATCGCGGCACCAAGGTCGTCTCGGTCAGCCCCGACTACGCCGACAACACCAAGTTCGCCGACGAGTGGCTGCCGGCCCAGGCCGGCACCGACGCCGCCCTGGCCATGGCCATGGGACATGTGATCCTCAAGGAGAACTTCGTGGACCGGCGCGTCCCGTTTTTCGAGGACTACGTGGTGCAGTACACCGACCTGCCCTTCCTCGTCACCCTCGAGCAGCGTGGCGACGGCGCCGTGGTGCCGGGCAAGTTCCTGCACGCCGCCGATCTGGGCGGGGATGAGGCACAGGTCTCCGACGCGGTGTTCAAGACGGTGCTGATCGACCGCGACGCCGGCGCCCCGGTGGTGCCCAACGGGTCGATGGGCTTCCGCTACAACACGGCCGACGAGGGGAAGTGGAACCTGGATCTGCAGGGGGTGCGCCCGGCACTGTCGATCACGGACGCGGCCTCCTACACCGGGACCAGCAGTGCGGTGGAGTTGCCCGCGTTCACCGACGCCACCGGCGAGGGCTCCGTGATCCACCGTGGGGTGCCTGTCATGGAAGTGGCGGGGCGGACGGTGACCACGGTCTTCGACCTCATGCTCGCCCAGTACGGGGTGGGCCGGGACGGGCTGCCCGGGCGGTGGGCGTCCGGGTACGACGACGTCACCACCCCCTATACCCCGGCCTGGCAGGAGGAGATCACCTCGGTGCCGGCGGCGGCGGTGGCCCGCATCGCCCGGGAGTTCGCCACCAACGCGGAGAAGTCGCAGGGTCGGTCCATGATCATCCTCGGCGCCGGCATCTGCCAGTGGTACCACGGGGACGTCACGTACCGGGCGATCCTGGCGATGCTGATGCTGTGCGGGTGCCAGGGCCGCAACGGCGGGGGATGGGCCCACTACGTGGGTCAGGAGAAGGCCCGGCCGATCACCGGGTGGGCGGCGATGGCCGCGGCCACCGACTGGACCCGTCCGCCGCGGTTCATGATCGGCACCGCGTTCTGGTACATGCACACCGACCAGTTCCGCTCCGACGGCTACTCGTCGGACTCGCTGCAGTCCCCCCTGGCCCAGGGTCACTTGAAGGGCATGCACACCGCCGACGTGGTCGCCAAGTCCACCCGCATGGGGTGGATGCCGTTCTATCCACAGTTCGACCAGAACTCCCTCGATGTCGCCGACGCCGCCGCCGAGGCGGTGGCCCGCGGGGAAGCAGAGGATGAAGCGTCCTGGGTGGCGGAACGACTCAAGACCGAGGACATGCGTTTCGCCGTCGAGGACGTCGACGCCCCGCAGAACTGGCCGCGCACCCTGGTGCTGTGGCGCTCCAACCTGCTGGGCTCTTCGGCCAAGGGTGAGGAGTACTTCCTCAAGCACCTGCTGGGCACCCACCACAACGTCATGGGCCAGGACCACACCCGGTCCCGGCCAAAGGACGTGGCCTGGCACGAGCAAGCGCCCGAGGGCAAACTCGACCTGCTGGTCTCGGCCGACTTCCGCATGACCAGCTCGACGCTGCTGTCCGACGTCGTGTTCCCGGCGGCGACCTGGTACGAGAAGCACGACCTCAACACCACGGACATGCACCCCTACATCCACGCGTTCACCCCGGCGATCAACCCGCCGTGGGAGGCCAAGACCGACTACGACCTGTTCCGGCTGCTGGCCGAGGAGTTCTCCCGGCAGGCGCGGACCCACCTGGGGGTCCGCAAGGACCTGGTGGCCACCGCGCTCACCCACGACACCCCGGGGGAGATCGCCCAGCCCGGCGGGCACGCCCCGGATTGGAAGGGCACCGACATCCCCGCCGTGCCCGGCAAGAATCTGCCCGATCTGAAAATCGTGGAGCGGGACTACACCGCGGTCGGGCAGAAGTTCCTGGCGGTGGGGCCGCTGGCCGAGAAGCTCGGGTTCACCACGAAATACATCACCTACGACGTCTCCCACCAGGTCGGCCAGCTCGCCCGGAAGCACGGAGTTTTCGACTCCGGGGCCGCGGCCGGGCGCCCGGCGGTGGACACCGACGCGCGGATGGCCGAGGCGATCCTGCTGTTCTCCGGCACGACCAACGGGGAGCTGGCCGTGCAGGGCTTCGAGACCCTGGAGAAACGCACCGGGGTGCAGCTGGCCGATCTGGCCCGCGGATCGGAGGAGAAGCAGATCACCTTCGCCGCCACTCAGGCCGCCCCGGTCCCGGTGATCACCTCCCCGGAGTGGTCCGGTTCGGAGACCGGGGGCCGGCGCTACGCCCCGTTCACCATCAACATCGAACGCCTCAAGCCCTTCCACACCCTCACCGGGCGGATGCACTTCTTCCTGGACCACGACTGGCTCAAGGACATGGGCGAGTCGTTGCCGATCTACCGCCCGCCCCTGGACATGCACCGCCTGTTCGGGGAGCCCAAGCTCGGGGAACGGGGGGAGCTGTCGATCGCCGTGCGGTACCTGACCCCGCACAACAAGTGGTCGATCCACTCGGAGTACCAGGACAACCTGTTCATGCTCTCCCTCTCCCGCGGCGGCACGACCGTGTGGATGAGCCCGCAGGACGCCGCACTCATCGAGGTCGCCGACAACGACTGGGTCGAGTGCGTCAACACCAACGGGGTGTACATCGGCCGGGCCATCGTCTCCCACCGGATGCCGGCAGGGGTGGTCTACGTCCACCACGCCCAGGAGCGCATCATCGACGTGCCCAAGTCCGAGGCCACCGGCCGCCGCGGCGGGATCCACAACTCGGTCACCCGCATCCTCGTCAAACCCACCCACATGATTGGCGGCTACGCGCAACTGTCCTGGGCCTTCAACTACCTCGGGCCCACCGGCAACCAGCGCGACATCGTCTCCGTGGTCCGCAAGCGTTCCCAGGAGGTTCAGTACTGATGCGAGTCATGGCTCAGGTCGCCATGGTGATGGCCCTCGACAAGTGCATCGGCTGCCACACCTGTTCGGTCACCTGCAAACAGGCGTGGACCAACCGCGCCGGCACCGAGTACGTGTGGTTCAACAACGTCGAGACCCGCCCCGGGCAGGGCTACCCCCGCCGGTACGAGGACCAGGAGAAGTGGAAGGGCGGCTGGGAGCTCAACCGCCGCGGCAACCTCAAGCTGAAGTCCGGTGGGCGGTGGGCGAAGCTGGCAGGATTGTTCGCCAGTCCCGTCCAGCCCGAGCTCAACGACTACTACGAGCCGTGGACCTACGACTACGAGAACCTGATCAACGCCCCGGCCGGCACCGACTTCCCGGTGGCCCGCCCCAAGTCCCTGATCACCGGCGACGACATGAAGATCGAGTGGTCGGCCAACTGGGACGACAACCTCGGTGGCGCCGCCGAGCTGGGGCACCTGGACCCGGTGGTGGAGAAGGTCCGGCGTGAGTCGGAGGAGAAGATCAAGTTCGAGTTCGAGCAGACCTTCGCCTTCTACCTCCCCCGGATCTGCGAGCACTGCCTGAACCCCTCCTGCATGGCCTCCTGCCCGTCGGGGGCGATCTACAAGCGCGTCGAGGACGGCATCGTGCTCGTCGACCAGGACAAGTGCCGCGGCTGGCGCCAGTGCGTCACCGGCTGCCCGTACAAGAAGATGTACTACAACCACAAGTCCGGCAAGGCCGAGAAGTGCACCTTCTGCTACCCCCGCATCGAGGTGGGCATCCCCACCGTGTGCGCCGAGACCTGCGTGGGCCGGCTGCGCTACATCGGCATCTTCCTCTACGACGCCGACCGGGTCACCGAAGCCGCCGCAACCCCTGACGAACGAGACCTCTACGAGGCGCAGCTGGATCTGATGCTCGATCCGCACGACCCGGGTGTGATCGCAGCGGCCCGGGCCGAGGGCATCCCCGAGGACTGGCTGGACGCGGCCCGGAAGTCCCCGGTCTACACCCTGGCCAAGGAGCTGCGCGTGGCCCTGCCCCTGCACCCCGAGTACCGCACCATGCCCATGGTCTGGTACGTCCCGCCGCTGTCGCCGGTCGTGGACTTGCTCAAGGACCAGGGCCACGACGGCGAGGACGCCGGCAACCTCTTCGGGGCGATCGACTCCCTGCGCATCCCGGTGGAGTACCTCGCCGAGCTGTTCACCGCCGGGGACACCGAGAAGATCCGGGAGGTGCTCAACAAACTGGCAGCCATGCGCTCCTACATGCGCGACATCGCCCTGGGCCAGGAGGCGGACGAGTCCATCGCCGAGGCGGTCGGGATGACCGGGGCCGAGATCCAGAAGATGTACCGACTCATGGCGATCGCCAAATACGAAGAGCGCTACGTCATCCCCTCCGCCCACCTGGAGGACGCACACAACCTCGAGGAGATCGGCTGCTCCCTCGACGTGGACGGTGGGCCCGGCATGGGCCAGACCGGGGTGTTCGGAGAGGCCTCCGGCACGCCGATGCCGGTGGCGGTCGAGAACTTCAACGCGCTGCAGGCACGCCAGCGCGGCGAGGACCCCACCGGCAACGAGAACCTTGGGGGCCGGGTGAACCTGCTCAACTGGGACGGCCGCGGCGCCCCGCAAGGGTTGTTCCCGCCCCGTGACGGAAACGGGGCCAGCTGATGGGACTGCTGGAGAAGCTGCTCGGCAAGGCCGGCCCTGGCACGGTCGATCCCGGTGCGTACACCGACGACCGTCCCCGGCGCAGTGCGGTGGCCCGGCAGGCGGCCGCCGTCCTGCTGGGCTACCCGGATCACGAGCTCCTGCAGATGTTGCCGACCCTGCATGCAGCGCTCCAGGAAGTCGGAGCACCGGTCACGGAGGTCGAGGAGCTGTTCGCCTGGTTCACCGCCCGGCCCCTGGAGCAGGTGCAGGCCGACTACGTCCAGGAGTTCGACCTCTCCCGACGGCACAGCCTGCACCTGACCTACTGGACCGACGGGGACACCCGACGCCGCGGGGAAGCCCTGGCGGCGTTCAAGCAGGTCTACCGCTCCCACGGAGCCGAACTCGACGAGTCCGAGCTACCGGACTACCTGCCGCTCGTGCTGGAGTTCACCGCCAAGGTCTCCCCCGAGGACGGCTACGAACTGCTGCAGCGCTACCGCCCGTCCCTGGAGTTGCTACGACTGTCGTTGCGCGACGACCACCTGCCCCACCGCGGCGCCGTCGCCCTCGTCTGCTCCACCCTGCCCGGGGTCTCTCCCGAGGACCGCGACGCCCTGATGCGCATGGCCGGATACGGCCCACCCACTGAGTCCGTGGGCCTTGACCCCTACGACCCCCGGCTGCTGCCCGTCACCGAAAGGAACAGCCCATGAACCCCATGGCCCCGGCCCTCCAGAATGTCGACGTGGGCGTGAGCAGCATCCTGCTGTGGGGCGTGCTCCCGTACGTGGTGCTGGCCATCGTCATCGGCGGCACCATCTGGCGGTACAAGTACGACCAGTTCGGCTGGACAACCCGTTCCTCCCAGCTCTACGAGTCCCGCATCCTGCGCATCGCCTCCCCGCTGTTCCACTTCGGGATCCTTGCGGTGCTGGCCGGACACATCATGGGCCTGTTCATCCCATCGTCCTGGACCGAGGCCGTGGGCATGACCGAGGGTATGTACCACTTCCTGGCCCTGAGCATCGGCACGATCGCCGGGGTCGGCACCCTGCTGGGCATCGTGCTGCTCGTGTGGCGCCGCCGCACCACCGGACCCGTGTTCATGGCCACCACCAAGAACGACAAGTTCATGTACGTCATGCTCCTGGCGGCCCTGCTCACCGGGCTGGCCACCACCGTCATCTCGGTACTCGACCACGGAGTCCCGGACTACCGGACTACCGTATCTCCGTGGTTCCGCTCCATCTGGATCTTCCAGCCTGATGTGGCAGCCATGGCCGCGGCCGGGCCGTCCTTCAAGCTCCACGCGCTGTGGGCGATGGCCCTGTTCGCGATTTGGCCCTTCACCCGCCTGGTCCACGCCTTCACAGCACCGGTGCACTACCTCTTCCGCCCCTACATCGTCTACCGCTCCCGCGACCGTGGCTCCTCGTCCCATCTCGCACCCGTGCGCCGGGGCTGGGAACCCGTGGGCACCCAGGACCGCGTCCGCGGTACCACGAAGGCACCCACGGGCCGCAACCGCGCCGGCCGCCACTAACGTCGCACCCCGACCACCGACCGTACGAGGACGCCATGTCATCCACCTCCCCCACGAGCACTTCCGGCACCATCACCCCGGACCTCAAGGCCGGGCAGCTGCGCAACCTCATCCTCGCCACTCTCGCCTCAACGATCGGGTTCTGGGCCTGGACGATCGTGGGGCCGCTGTCGAAGCGCTATGCCCAGCAAATGGAACTCGACGCGACCCAGACCGCCGTGCTGGTGGCCATGCCGATCCTCGTCGGCGCCGTCTGCCGGGTACCCGTCGGCGCGCTCACCGACCGCTACGGCGGGCGGGTGATGTTCACCGTCATCCTGGGCCTCACCGCTCCGCTGGTGCTGCTCACCGGAATAGTGGGACAGCTGAACAACTTCGGGCTGCTCGTGGCCGTGGCGTTCTTCCTCGGCATCGCCGGCACTGTCTTCGCCATCGGCATCCCCTTCTGCTCGGCCTGGTACGAGTCCCACCGCAAAGGCTTCGCCACCGGTGTCTTCGGCGCCGGCATGGTCGGCACCGCCGTCTCAGCGTTCTTCACCCCCCGCCTGGTGGCCGGCATCGGCTACCTGGGCGCCCACATCACCATTGCCGTGCTCGTCGCCCTTACGGCGGTGGCCTGCTGGCTGATGCTGCGCGACTCCCCGGTGCACGCCGCGAAGACACCCGAGCCGGTGCTGCCGAAGATCAAGCACGCCTTCACCCTGAAGGTCACCTGGCAGCTGTGCTTCCTCTACGGGGTGGTCTTCGGCGCGTTCGTCGCCTTCTCCAACTACCTGCCAACCTATCTCGACAACGTCTACGGATTCGACGCCACCGCCGCCGGCACCCGCACCGCCGGCTTCGCACTGGCCGCCGTCATCGCCCGCCCGATCGGCGGGATCCTCGCCGACAAGATCGGCCCCAAGACCGTCACCCTGGCCTCCTTCGCCGGCACCGCCGTGCTCGCCATGGTCGTGGCCTTCCAACCCGGTCAGGAACGCGTCTACGGCCCCACCTTCCTGCTCATGGCCCTCTTCCTCGGTCTGGGCACCGGTGGAGTCTTCGGCTGGGTCGGCCGAGCCGCCCCGGCCAAGGACGTCGGCACCATCGGCGGCATCATCGCCGCCGCCGGCGGACTGGGCGGATACTTCCCACCCTTGGTCATGGGCGCCACCTACAACCCCGAGAACAACAGCTACTTCGTGGGCCTGACACTGCTGGCCGGCTTCGCGATCCTGTCCTTGTTGCTCGCCCTCACCGTACGCAACGGCGGGAAGGTCGACGAACGAACCCGCCCCTGAACACCACCACCAACTGCCCCCACCGCCGGCGCGGAGGTCCCCGCGCACCGCGCTGACGGCCACCCACGACAGGACACACATGACAGGCCATCCCCCGGCCGATGACGCCACCCCCCACGCACCCCCGCTGGCCGGACCCGCCACGGCACCGGGACCGGCCACGGATCCCGTCCGGTCCGATTGGAACCCGCGGGGCCCGCAGGTCCGTCGCAACCCCGTGGCCGCCTACGACGAGCTGCGCTCACGCTGTCCCGTGGCCCGCGATGCCAGTGGTGCTTGGACGTTGTTCACCCACGCTGACGTCACCGCCGCCGCGCTGGACCACGAGAACTTCTCCAACGCAGTCTCCCGCTACCTCCAGATACCCAACGGCCTTGACGGGCCCGGCCATACGGCGTTCCGCGCCCTCATCGAGCGATACTTCACGGCAGAACGCATCGCCAAGCTCGAGCCCACGCTGGAACAGGTCGCCACCGACCTCATGGGGCAGATCGACATTCCCGGGGAAATCGATGCCGTCGAGATCGGCTCCCACTTTGCCGTCAGGGCGCAGACCGCGTGGCTGGGGTGGCCCGAACACCTCGAGGACGAGCTGCTTGAATGGATGAAGGACCACCGTGCCGCAACAAGGTCCCGTGACCGATCCCGCACCGCCGAGGTGGCACAGCGTTTTGACGCCATCATCCGGTCGCTGATCAGCGCCCGACGCGAAGCCGGCCACGATGCCCCCTGTGACATCACCACTGAACTCCTCCGAGACCGCCTTGATGGCCGGGAGCTCACCGATGAGGAGATCGTCTCGATCCTGCGCAACTGGACGGGCGGAGACCTAGGATCGATGGCACTATGCGCCGGCGTGGTACTCACCTACCTGGCCGACCACCCCCACCTGCAGAACCGGCTGCGCTCCGGGGTGACCGGCCGGGAGTTCAACGCGATCCTCGACGAAATCCTCCGAATCGATGACCCCTTCGTCGCCAACCGACGCATCACCACAGAACCCGTCGCCGTCGGCGGCCGCCAGCTCGCCGCCGGTGAGCAGGTCATCCTGAACTGGACCGCCGCCAATCGCGACCCGCGCATTTTCGGAGACCCAGACACGTTCGACCCGGCCGGCAACGCCCCGTACAACCTGGTCTACGGGATCGGCAAGCACGTGTGCCCCGGACGCCCGCTGGCAACCCTCGAGCTGCGGGCACTGACCCGTGCGATTCTCAACGCCACATCGATGATCCGCCCCGATCCCGGCCGAACAAGAGAACGCGAACTGCCACCAGGCGGCGGATTCGCCACCGCCCCACTTCGTCTGCGGTGACCTCGGCAGACCAACACGCCACAGGGCAAGAAACAATTCTCACCTCGCTGACACGGCAACTCGTGTCGGTGCTCCTTGAAAAGTAGGCCAGTTCCGCTCCTCGAAAAGTAGGCCACCCGGCCCCAGATTGGGTGGATGATTTCAGTGCAGGACTGGGCGGAGATTCGTCATCTTCACTTCGCGGAAGGTCTTTCGGCGCGGGCGATCGCGTCCCGGCTGGGACTGGCGCGGGCGACGGTGTCGCGGGCGCTGCGGGCCGAGGCGCCGCCAAAGTACTCCCGGCCGCCAAAACCGTCGGGCTTCGACGCCTACGAGCCTGGGGTGCGGACGTTGCTGGCTCAGTTCCCCACGATGCCGGCATCGGTGCTGGCCGAGCGGGTGGAGTGGACGGGCTCGGCGTCGTGGTTCCGCAAGCGCGTGGCGGTGCTGCGCCCGGAGTACCTGCCGAAGGACCCGGCGGACCGGCTTCAGTATCGGCCCGGGGATCAGGCCCAGTGCGATCTGTGGTTCCCGCCGACGTCGATCCCGCTCGGGGCCGGGCAGGTCGGTACTCCGCCGGTGCTGGTGATCGTCGCCTCGTACTCCCGGTTCCTCACCGCGCGGATGCTGCCCTCGCGCACGAGCGAGGATCTGGTGGCGGGGATGTGGTCGCTGCTGGCCGACCAGCTCAAGGCGGTACCACGGCGGCTGGTGTGGGACAACGAGGCCTGTATCGGCCGGCGCAACCGGCTCGCCCAGGGGGTTCCGGAGTTCACCGGGGCCCTGGGCACCCGCGTGCTGCAGTTGAAGCCCTTCGACCCAGAGTCCAAGGGCATCGTCGAGCGGATGAACCAGTACCTCGAGACCTCGTTCCTGCCCGGCCGGCGCTTCACCTCACCGCTGGACTTCAACGCGCAGCTGGCGCAGTGGTTGCCGGTGGCCAACCAGCGGCGGGTACGAGCGATCGCAGCCCGCCCCACCGAGCGGATCAGAGTTGACCGGGCCGCGATGCTGCCTCTGCCCCCGAACGCCCCAGCGATCGGGCGGCGGAGCCGGATCCGGCTGGGCCGGGACTACTACATCCGCCAAGCCGGCAACGACTACTCCGTGGACCCGGCAGCGATCGGAGCCATGGTCGAGGTTCTCACCGACCTCGACACCGTCACGGTCACCTCCGAGGGGCAGATCCTGGCCGCCCATCAACGGGCGTGGGCGAAGAACATGACCATCACCGACCCAGCGCACGTGGTCACCGCGGCTACGCTGCGGGCCGCCTTCCAGCAGCCCCGCCCAGTCCCCGATGACGAGGAGCTGCTGCGGGATCTGTCGGTCTACGACCGTGCCTTCGGCGTGGAGATCATCGAGAGCACCACGATCGACGGGGAGGTCGCCTGATGAGCGAGGACACGCTGAAGCAGATCGCCTACCTGGCCGCAGCACTGAAAGCACCCCGGATCACCCAGACGGCCGCGAGACTGGCCGACCAAGCCCGGGCAGGCGGGTGGTCGCACGAGGACTATCTCGCCGCGGTCCTGGACCGAGAGGTCGCCGCCCGCAACGCTTCCGGGGCGCAGCTGCGGATCCGCGCCGCAGGATTCCCTGCCCCCAAGACCGTCGAGGAGTTCATCTTCGATCACCAACCCGGCATCCGCCGGGCCGATCTGGCGCCCTTGCTGGCCGGTCACTACCTCGCCGAAGCCCGCAACGTCGTGCTGTTGGGCCCGCCCGGCACCGGAAAAACGCACCTGGCCATCGCCTTGGGCGTCGCCGCCTGCCACACCGGCCACCGGGTGCTTTTCGGCACCGCCAGTCAGTGGATCGATCGCCTGCACCGCGCGCACGCCCAGGACCGGCTGGCCGCTGAGCTGACCAAGCCCAACGCTACGGACTGATCATCGTCGACGAGGTCGGCTACCTGCCCTTCGAACAAGACGCAGCGAACCTGTTCTTCCAGCTCGTGTCCTCCCGCTACGAACACGCCTCGCTGATCCTCACCAGCAACCTTCCCTTCGCCCGCTGGGGAGAGGTCTTTGGTGACCAGACCGTTGCTGCCGCGATGATCGACCGCGTGGTTCACCACGCCGAGGTCCACACCCTCAAAGGCGCCAGCTACCGACTCAAACACCTCGGAACCGACACGCTCCCTAGCGCCGCCATCACCGAGCAGACAAACTAACCACAACCACGTGGTCCACTATTCGACGAGCACTACCGGCCCACAATTCCAAGAGCGCTGACACAACTCGAGCCCGGTCCGCTGAAGACATCTTCTGTTCGGAGGGGAAGGCCCGACTACAACCTCGCCTCAGTGGGCCGATGTCCGGTAGCCGGGCCATATGTAAAGCGCGTCGTCCCGCCTTTGCCCCGTCTTCACCCACGACTTCGCGCGGTTCTGCATTATCGGCCCCGGCGTGCCGGACGCCCACGTGGACACCCGTCCGGGCACTTGACTCCCACTAATCGCCAATCACAGGGCCGCCGCCTACCACCGCGTCCCCTGGAAGCCGCGGACGAAGGCCGTTTTCCGGCGCCTGGATCACGCCAATATCTACCTGCTCATTGCCGGCACTTACACCCCTTTGGCCGTCAACGGGGACTGTAAGAACAACGGTGTGTGAGGGTCCGGCCTGATCCGAAAGGAGACGGCCGTGTCAGAGTCCACGACCGAGATGACAGGCATGATGATCGATCCCGTGACGGGAGA
>NZ_MKJW01000141.1:0-12948 GCF_001942375.1 Kocuria sp. CNJ-770 | reverse complement strand
ATCTGCGAGCACATGGGGGACTCGGCGCGAGGGGCGTGGCAGGGAGGCTCGGTGCGAGAGGCATGACATGTGGGAGTCGGCGCAGGAGGCGTGGCTGGGGCACTCGGCGGGGGAGGAGGGGGCGCCCAGGGTGGTGCCGAAGTGCGGACAGCGGGCTTTCAGCCACGGCACAAGCACGGGTGAGACCATGGAGGCATGGAGCAGCAGAACCCGACGGAGCGACCCTCCGCGACCACCGTCCACCCGATCGGCACCCGCCTGGACGGGGTCACGGACCTGGAGGAAGCCGTGCGCACGGTGCGGGAGCACCCCGGGCCGGTGGAGATCCCCGCCGGGCCCGGTCAGCTGGCCGGGCGCCACCTCGGGTCGGTGCCCCAGCGGCAGGTCGGCGAGGCGTTGCGCGGAGCCGGCGCCGCGCCCCTGATCCTGCGGGCGGACATCTCCATCGACGAGGACATCCCGGACGAGGGCGTCATCGCCGTCCTCGACGACCACCTGTCCCTGGCCGCCGGCGTGGGCGCCGAGTACCTCGTGGTGCCCCGGGCCGGGGTCGGCGGGCGCGGGCGCAGCGAGGACCGGATCTTCTCCATGCTCGCGGCGCTCGCCGAGGCGGCCTCGGCCCACCAGGTGCACCTGCTGCTGGAGACGGAGGGCGCCACCGCGGACGAGGTGGAGCTGATCCAGTTCCTGGAGCGCGCCCGCAAGGAGGGCACGCTGGACGTGGACCCGCACTACCTGGCCTCCGTGGCCTGGAACGTCGCCGCGTCCACCGCCGCTGGGGAGGGCCCGGCCGCCGCGTTCGAGCGGATGCGGCCGCTGCTGGACCTCGCCCCGCTGATCGTGTGCGGGGTGGACGAGGACGCGGTGGAGAACCTGTTCGCCGCCGTGCCGGAGCTGCGGGAGGCCGCCGCGACGGCCCGGATCCTGGTCATCCTGGGGCGCCCGGGACCGGCCGGCGCCTGACCGCCTGGTGGTAGGGTGACTCCCTGTGCACGGTGTGCACCACTGCCGTTCCACGGCGGTGCTCCGCCTTGGTGTAATCGGCAGCACCCCGGCCTTTGGAGCCGCGGAGTCTAGGTTCGAGTCCTAGAGGCGGAACGTCCGCATCCCGCCCGACGGCCTGACCGCCGACAGCCTGCAAGACGGAGCCGAGACGGACCCGGTGAGCCCACCGGAGCCTCTCGACGATCGACGACCGAGGAGCTGCATCCCGCTGTGAGCACCCCCCACACTCCCGCCTCCGCGCCCGGGACGGCCGGCGGCCCCGCCGCCGTCATCGTCCTCGCCGCCGGCAAGGGCACCCGGATGAAGTCCAAGACCCCCAAGATCCTGCACTGGATCGGGGGTCGTTCCATGGTGGGGCACAGCCTCGTGGCCGCCCGCAGCCTGCACCCCCGGCGGCTGGCCGCCGTGGTGCGCTTCGAGCGGGACCTGGTGGCCCCGCACGTGCTCGAGCAGGATCCCGCGGCGCTGATCGTGGACCAGGACGAGGTGCCCGGCACGGGCCGGGCCGTGCAGGTGGCGGTGGAGGCGCTCGACGCCCAGGAGCGGCTGGCCGGCACCGTGGTGGTCACCTACGGCGACGTCCCACTGCTGACCCCGGAGGTGCTGCAGAAGCTGGTCGCCCACCACGAGGAGCGCGGCAACGCGGTCACCGTGCTGACCGCCGACCACGAGCAGCCCGGCGGCTACGGCCGGGTCCTGCGGGACGCCGACGGCTCGTTCCGCGAGATCAAGGAGGCCAAGGACGCCACCGAGGCCGAGCTCGCGGTCACCGAGATCAACTCCGGCATCTTCGCCTTCGACGCCGACGCCCTCCGCGAGGCCCTGGCGCAGGTCACCTCGGACAACGCCCAGGGCGAGATGTACCTCACCGACGTCCCGCTGCTGGCCCGGCAGGCCGGCCGCGCCGTGGACGCGCTGAAGATCGAGGACCGCTGGGAGGTGGAGGGCGCCAACGACCGCGTGCAGCTGGCCCAGCTCGGCGCCCACCTCAACCGCCGCGTGCTCGAGGAACACATGCGCAACGGGGTGACCATCGTGGACCCCGCCACCACCTGGATCGACGTGCAGGTGCGGATCGGCGCGGACGTCACGGTCCTGCCGGGCACGCAGCTGCTCGGCGGCACCCGGGTGGCCGAGGACGCCGTCGTCGGCCCGGACACCACCCTCACGGACGTGGAGGTCGGCCCCGGCGCGCACGTGGTGCGCACGCACGGCTCCGGCTCGGTGGTCGGCCCCGGCGCCTCCGTGGGGCCGTTCGCCTACCTGCGCCCCGGCACGGTCCTGGGCGCGGACGGCAAGATCGGCACGTTCGTGGAGACCAAGAACTCCCGGATCGGCACCGGCTCGAAGATCCCGCACCTGTCCTACGTGGGGGACGCCACCATCGGCGAGCACTCCAACATCGGGGCGGCCTCCGTGTTCGTCAACTACGACGGCGTGCGCAAGCACCGCACCGTGATCGGCGACCACGTCCGGATGGGCTCCGACAACATGTACGTCGCTCCCGTCACCGTCGGGGACGGCGCCTACTCCGGGGCCGGCACCACGATCCGCAAGGACGTGCCGGCCGGGGCGCTGGCGCTGACCGAGGGCGCGCAGCGGATCGTCGAGAACTGGGTCGTGGAGCACCGCCAGGGCACGGCGGCGGCCGAGGCCGCGCTGCGCGCCCGGGCGGACGGCGCCGCGACGGCCGGGGACGCCTCCGGACAGAGCACGACCGGGGGCACCGCCGCCGGGCACACCACCGCCGCGCACACCACCGAGGAAAGCGAGCAAGAATGACGACCGCCATCACCAACGCAGGTGCGAAGCAGCTGGTCCTGGTCTCCGGCCGGGCGCACCCGCAGCTCGCGGAGCGCATCGCGTCGGAGCTCGGCACCGAGCTGATCCCCACGGCCGCCTACGACTTCGCCAACGGTGAGACCTACGTGCGCTTCGGGGAGTCGGTGCGGGGCACGGACGCCTTCCTCATCCAGTCCCACCCGGCGCCGATCAACCAGTGGATCATGGAGCAGCTGCTGATGATCGACTCGCTGAAGCGGGCCTCGGCCCGGTCGATCACCGTGGTCTCCCCGTTCTACCCCTACGCCCGGCAGGACAAGAAGCACCGCGGCCGCGAGCCCATCTCGGCCCGCCTGATCTCGGACCTCTACAAGACGGCCGGCGCGGACCGGCTGATGTCCGTGGACCTGCACACCGCGCAGATCCAGGGCTTCTTCGACGGCCCGGTCGACCACCTGATGGCCATCCCGCTGCTGGCGGACCACGTGCGCTCCGTCGTCGACGTCGAGAACGTCACCGTGGTCTCCCCGGACACCGGCCGCGTGCGCGTGGCCGAGCAGTGGACGGAGCTGCTGGGCGGCTGCCCGCTGGCGTTCGTGCACAAGACCCGCGACATCACGGTCCCGAACCAGGCGGTGTCCAAGGAGGTCGTCGGGCAGATCGAGGGCCGCACCTGCGTGCTGATCGACGACATGATCGACACCGGCGGGACGATCACCGGCGCCGTGAAGGTGCTGCGCGAGAAGGGCGCCAAGGACGTCATCATCGCCGCCACCCACGCCGTGTTCTCCGACCCGGCGGTGGAGCGGCTGTCCTCCTGCGGCGCCCTCGAGGTCGTGGTCACGGACACCCTGCCGGTGCCCCCGGAGCACCAGTTCGAGAACCTCACGGTCCTGTCCATCGCCCCGCTCATCGCCCGGGCCATCCAGGAGGTCTTCGAGGACGGCTCGGTGACGAGCCTGTTCAACGGCCGCTCCTGACCGATCCCGCGACCGATTCCGTGACCGATCTCCCGGCCCACGACGCCGCAGCCCCTCGCCGCCCGGTGAGGGGCTGCGGCGTCGCCGGGACCGCCGCGCCGCAGAGGACGTTTCGCCTCCCATGACCCGCTCCCGCGCCCGCCGCCTCCTGCCGCCCCTGGCCCTGGGGTCCGTGGCGGCCGCCGCCCTCACCGGCTGCGGGCCGGACCCGGGCGAGCCCTGGGCCGGTCCCTACGTCAACGTCACCGCCTACCCGTACTTCGACTTCGGCGCCGCGGCCGCCGGGCAGTCGCACACCGTGCTGGGCTTCGTGGTCGCCGACCCGGAGGAGCCCTGCACGCCCTCCTGGGGCGGCTACTACGGCCTGGAGGAGGCGGAGACGACGCTGCGGATGGGGGAGCAGATCGCCGCGCTGCGCGAGGCCGGCGGTGACGTGGTGGTCTCCTTCGGCGGCGCCGCCCGCGACGAGCCGGCCACCGCCTGCGCCGACCCCGAGGCCCTGCTGGGCGCCTACCGGCAGGTGCTCGACCGGTACGAGGTCCCGGTCGCGGACTTCGACGTCGAGCTCAACGACCTCCAGGACCCCGCGGCGAACCAGCGCCGCGCCGAGGCCGTGGCCCGGCTGCAGGAGGAGCGCCCCGCGGGCACGCCGCTGGAGGTGTGGCTGACCCTGCCGGTGTCCCCGGCCGGGCTGTCCGAGGACGGCGAGGACGTCGTCGCCCAGATGCTCGCCGCCGGGGTGGACCTGGCGGGGGTCAACGTCATGACCATGAACTACGGCGAGAGCCGACCCGACGGGCAGTCCATGGTGGAGGCCTCGGCGGAGGCGGCCCGGGCGGCCCACGGGCAGGTGCGGGAGCTGTGGGCCGCGGCGGGCCAGGAGCTGTCCGAGGAGCAGGCCTGGCGCCGGATCGGCCTGACCCCGATGATCGGGGTGAACGACGTCCCCGGGGAGGTCGTGGACCCGGAGGCCGCCGCGGCGCTCAACGCGTTCGCCCGCGAGCAGGGCGTCGGCCGGATCTCCTACTGGTCGCTGAACCGGGACCGGCCCTGCACGGCCGAGCACGGCGACCCGTCCGAGGCCAACGACTTTTGCAGCGGCCTGGAGCAGGAGGCCGGGAAGTTCACCCGGGTCCTGGGCCAGGGCTTCGGGGACTGAGCGCCTCCGGCGGCACCGGCTCCCGCGCGGCGCGCGGATACAGCCAGGACCGGCCGGAGAAGCCCGGAGCGCCCGTCGGCCGGACCGGCGCCGGCGCGCCCGGGCCGGTGCCGGCCGCAGCAGAATCCGCCGCAGGAGAACCCGCCGCAGCAGAACCGTCCGCAGCGGAACCTGCCGGAGCAGAACCGGCCGCGGCAGGACCCGCCGGAGCGGCGTGCACCCGGCCCGTGCCCGCCGACCTCGGGCTGCCCGGAACGATCCGGACCGGCGCCGGGCGGACCGGCCAGAGCCGCGGCCGGCGTCCCGCGGCGAGGTCCTCGGCCCAGCCCACGGCGAGCACCACCGCCGCCAGCAGCGGCCAGACCAGCAGGAAGGACAGCCACGGGCTCTCCAGCATCCCGGGCACGGCCGTGGCCAGCAGGTCGCTGCTCCAGAGCACGTCGATCAGGACCACGGTGACGACCAGCAGCAGGTTGTGCCACAGGTAGACGGTCATCGCCCGGGCGTTGAGCAGGCTCACGACCCCGTCCAGGAACCGCAGCGGCCGGGGCAGCTCCTGCCAGCTCGGGGAGATCCGCAGCAGCACGGCGCAGAAGCCGAAGGACCACAGGGCCTGGGCGAAGGGGATCTCGTTGAGGTCCCACCCCGACCCCCCGAGGTGCCCGGCCGCCCACCACAGGCCCAGGACCATCGCCGCGGGACCGGCCGCGAGGACGAGGCCGCGGGGAGCGCGGCGCAGCAGCCCGCTCTGGTGGGCGAAGCCGAGGAGCCAGCAGGAGCCGTAGGTCGCGGCGTCCGTGACCGGGGCGTCGGCCCAGGAGGGCAGCGGCACCGCGCCGAGGGCCAGCAGCCCGCTCAGGGCCAGCGGGGCGAGCAGCACCGGCCAGGGCCGGGCGCGGAAGGCCCGCAGCAGCACGGGGGAGAGGAGCATGAACCAGAAGTAGGTCCGCACGTACCAGAGGATCTCCCCGGCCTGCACCGGCCAGGTGGGGTCCACCGTCCCCGTCCCGGCGCTCTCCGGGAAGACCGGGTCGCCGACCGGCAGGAACCACAGCAGCACCTGTCCCCAGGAACCGTCCGCGCCGGGGGACCAGCCCTGTCCCACGAGCAGGGCGAGCACCGTGGCGGCGTAGACCCACAGCGGGACCAGCACCCGGCGGGCGCGGGAGCGGAGCACCCCGGCCGCCGGCCGGCGCAGGGAGCGCGCCATCAGGGCCCCGGCCAGGGCGAACATCACGCCCATCGCGGGGAACAGCAGACTGAAGAGGGCGCCCGCGAACGTGTGGTAGGCCACCACACGGACCAGCGCGATCGACCGCAGCAGGTCGAGGTACCGATCCCGGCCCGGCTCAGACCCGCTCATCGCGCCGGTCCTCCCGCCAGGGGACCGGGTGGTCGGCGGGCTCCGCCGCGGGAGCCAGGTCGAGGACGGTGTTGGTGCGCTCGGGCTTGTACCAGCCGATCATCCGGCCCTTGAGGGCCTGCAGGACGGAGGCGTAGAGCAGGTAGGCGCGCAGCGGCTCGTAGATGAATCGGTAGACCGGGACGATGAGCAGGTGCGCCCAGGACTCGCCGACCATCCGGATGGCGATCACGCAGATGACCGCGTGGATGGCGAGCACGAACGCGGCGAAGGCGGCCAGGGGGACCCAGGTGCCGGCGGCGAGGTTGAGCACGGCCATGAGCACGGTCAGCGGCAGGAAGACCAGCGGCACCAGGGTGGCCAGGGCGGTGTAGGGCAGCGCCACCATGCCCAGGAACCCGTAGCGGGGGCGGAGGAGCATCCCGGCGTGCTTCCACAGGGCCTGGAGGTTGCCGTAGGTCCAGCGCAGGCGCTGCTTGGCCAGCCCGCGCACGGTCATCGGGGCCTCGGTCCAGGCCACGGCCTGGTTCTCCTGCACGATCGCCCAGCCGTGCTGCTGCAGGGTCATGGTCAGGTCCGCGTCCTCGGCCAGGGTGTCGTGGGAGTAGCCGCCGGCGGCCTGCAGGGCCTCCCGCCGCCAGGCCGCGCAGGCGCCGGGGACGATGGAGATCGCCCCGACCACGGACTCGGCCATGCGGGTCACGCAGATCCCGGAGATGTACTCCAGGGACTGCCACATGGTGAGGATCCCGGTGCGGTTGCCGACCTTCACGTGCCCGGCCACGGCCCCGACCGGGCGGCCCCGGTGCGGGGCGGTGAAGTGGCGGGCGAACATCCGGACGGTCTGGGGCTCGAAGAGGGTGTCCCCGTCGAGGGTCACCACGATCTCTCCGGTTGCGGCCATGATGCCGTGGTTGGAGGCCACGGACTTCCCGGCGTTGGGCTGGCTGATCACCCGCAGCGCCGGCCAGGTCGCGGCGGCCTCCTCCAGGACGGCCAGGGTGTTGTCGGTGGAGCCGTCGTCGACGGCGACGACCTCCAGGTGCGGGTAGTCGCTGGCCTTCAGCGCGGCCAGGGTGCGGGCGACGACCGGCTCCTCGTTGAACACCGGCAGGATCACCGAGACCAGCGGCAGCTCGTCCTCGGGGACCTCCGGCCACTCCCGCCGCTGCTGCCGGCGGTGCCCGATCAGCGCCAGCACCACGTACAGCACCGACATCACGGTCAGGGAGGAGACGCCGAACCAGAACAGCCAGGTCATCACCACCTGCGGGGCCACCGTCAGCCCGGCCACGGCCAGGGCGGTGGCGTCGTCGGCCAGCACCGCGTCGGTGGACACCGGCTGGTAGCCCTCCGGGAGCACCGGGGCCAGGGTCGAGAAGGTGTACCCCTCGGCCTTGGCCTGGGCGATGAGCTGCTTGAGGGCGGCCACGGTGGCGGTGCGGTCCCCGCCGCCGTCGTGCATCAGCACGATGTGCCCCTTGCCGTCGAGCTCGGGCAGTTCCACGGGCTCTCCGGGCACGGCCGCCCAGTCGAGGGTGTCGTAGTCGAAGTCCACGTGCAGGTAGCCCAGCTGCTGAGCCTCGAGGATGGGCAGGGGCTTGTTGTCGGGGTCCCCGGTGGGCAGCCGGAACAGGTGCGTGGCGTAGCCGTCGATCGAGCGCATGGCGCGGTCGGTGCCGATGAGCTCCTCGCGGCTGCGCAGGTCGTCGTCCCACACGGTGGTGTGCGTCATGGTGTGGTTGCCGACCATGTGACCCTCGCGGAGCATCCGGCGGAACAGCTCCGGCTGGGCGACGACGTTGGTGCCGATGTTGAAGAACGTGGCCGGCACCCCCTCCGCGGAGAGGACGTCGAGGATCTCGGGGGTGAAGGTCGCGTCCGGGCCGTCGTCGAAGGTGAGCATCAGCTGCTTGTCGGGCAGGGACCCGAAGCGCTCCATCACGTAGGGGCTGTCCCCGACGATCTCGACCTCCTCCGGGGTGAGCGACCGGTAGGTCTCGTCGGTGAACGGGTCCGTCAGCACCGTCTCGCCGGTGCGGTGGCCCACCAGGGCGATCCTGCTGAACGGGTTGGCGGAGTCGCCCAGCAGCGGGATGTTCTCCGGGTCCCCGGTCGCCAGCAGCTCCCGCGCGTAGCCGCTGTCCTGGTTCTCGGGCCGGTCCCAGGTCTGGGCCAGGGCCTGCGGCACGAGCCAGGACACCGACCCCACCGCCACGACCAGCAGCAGGAGGACGGTGGCGAGGACCCGGTACCAGCGCTTGCCGCTGGGGTCGAAGAAGACCGGGGGCGCCACGGTGCTGCCGGTCCGTTCCGCGCGTCGGCGCGGTGCTCGTCGGTCGTCAAAGCCTCTGGTCACGGCACGCTCGTTCCCCCCGGAAGTCGGTCCGCCCCCTCGACGGACCGGCCGGCGCATCCCCCCGGACGGGCCGACCAGGTCAGCGTGCCAAGCCGCACCCCGGTTGTCACAAATGCGAATGAATGCGCACAGGCTTCACAGCGCATCGTTCTGCATGGAAATGCGGGCGCGAACCCCGTCGCGCCCCGATTCTGTCGCTACGGCACAGTAGTTAATCCTCGGGAACGTGGCCCGACCTGTGGACAGTCGCCGAGCGGATCGTCCCCCATTGTGCCGACGCGCGACGAAGGAGAATTCACAGGTTTGCCAAGAGAAACACAGTCAAACTTCGTCACGATGGTGAATTCGCTCACGTACCCCCGGCTGTGCTCCTCCTGGGACCTCCTGGAGACACGGCCCCTCCGCCGGGACGGGGCTGCCCGGACACGCGAACGACCCCCCACCGGGAAGTTCCCGGTGGGGGCCGTCGCAGGGTGGCCGCGGGGGACGGACCGTCCCGTGCGCGCCGCCGCCTCTCGGCTCAGTAGGCCCGGTCGAAGCGCTGCAGGAAGGCCGCCATGACGTCCCGGCTGACCGAGGCCGACGGCCGGTAGGTGCCGTCGTCCCAGCCGGTCGAGATGGCGGTGGCGCGCATCCAGGCCATCTCCTTGTAGAAGCCCTGTCGGGGAGAGACGTCCACGAACGGGGACGTCGCCGGCGCGGTGAAGCCCGGCTTGCCGGCCAGGCGGTAGAGGAACGCCGCCATCTGGTCCCGGGAGATGGCCTGGGTGGGCTTGTAGGTGCGCACTCCGTTCGAGGAGACCCAGCCGGTGGAGACTCCGGAGGCGCGCATCCAGGCGATCTCCTTATAGAACACATGGGTGGTGGGCACGTCCGCGAAGGGAGAGACCCGCGGCGGGGTGAAGGCGGGCTTGCCCGCGACCCGGTAGAGGAAGGCCGCCATCTGCTCGCGCGAGACGTTGTGCGTGGGGCGGTAGACCCGGGAGGCGCCGGCGGGCCAGCCGTTGGAGATGCCCGCCGCCCGTGTCCACGCGATCTCGTTGTAGAAGGTGCGGCCCCAGTAGACGTCGTTGAACGCCGAGGTGACGTAGAGGCCGTCGTGGGTGTTGAGCGTCTTGCCGGCGAAGAAGGGGTCCCCCGAGGTGAGCAGCAGGTTCTTGAGCTGGTCGGAGCTGAAGGAGGGGTTCTTCTGCTTCATCAGCGCCAGGGTGCCGGCCACGTGGGGGGTCGCCATCGAGGTGCCGTAGTCGTAGCGGACGTTGGGGGCCACGGGTCCTCTGGTCCCCGTGTTCCCGGAGGAGAGGATGTGGTCGCCGGGGGCGTAGATGTCCACGGCCGCGCCCACGTTGGAGTAGTTGGCCACCGTGCGGCTGGAGGTCACGGCACCCACCGTGATCACGTTGTAGCAGTTGCCGGGCGCGTAGTTGATGGCCTGGGCGCCGTAGTTGTTGCCGGCGGCCACCGCCACCGGGATGCCCTTGAACCAGGCCTTGTTGATCGCGGTCTGCAGCACGGCCGGGCAGGACCCGTACATGCTCAGGGACATGTTGATCACGTTTGCGCGCTTCTTCGCCGCCGGCACCCCGGCCACGGGCTCGCCGGCCAGCCAGGTCACGGCGTCGGCCATGTCCGAGACGTAGCCGGTGCCGCAGGCCCCCAGTGCGCGGGCGTTGAGCAGCGTCGCGTCGGGGGCGACTCCCACGGTGCCGTAGTTGTCCCGCTTGGCCGCGATGGTCCCGGCCACGTGGGTGCCGTGCCAGATGGAGTTCGAGGCGGGGGAGCCGCTGTAGCACTGGCCGTAGGTGGAGTAGGTGCCCGGGTCCCGGGGATCGGGGTCGCGGCCGTTGCCGTCGTTGCCGAGCGCGGGACTGGAGACGAAGTCGTAGCCGCCGATGACCTGGGAGTCCAGGTCCGGGTGGTTGGCGAAGCCGGTGTCCACGACGCCGACGGTCATGCCCTTGCCGGTGGCGGTGTTCCACGCGTTGAAGGCGCCCAGCGTGGGCAGCGCCCACATGGAGGCGACGCCGGGGTCGTAGGCGGCCGCGGCGGTCGAGGCCAGGCGGTCGGTCTCCGCGTCGGACATCCCCGGGATCTGGGCCGCGAAGACCAGCCGGTCGGGCTCGGCGTACTCGACCGCCGGGTCCGCGGCGATCTCCGCGGCGAGCTTCTCGGCGTCCTCGGTGGTGACCTCGTCGGAGAGCTCGACGACGTCCGCGCCGTCGGCGGTGGTCTTGAGCTCGGTGGTGTCCTCGGCCTCCGGCACGTCGGCCTGGTCCGCCGCGCTCTCCAGGATCTCGTTCTTCTGCGCGTCGGCGACCGTCCCGGCGTACTTGACGATCATCCGGTCGGTGGGCAGGTCCTCGGGGGCGGTCTGGACCGCCTCGGGCGGGGCGGGGGCGTCCTCGGCGAGCGCGCCGGTGGCGGGCAGAGCGACGAGCAGTGCTGCGCCCAGGACCGCGAACGGGGGGATGCGGTGCTTCTTCATGGGGTTCCTCGAGCGTGTAGTGACGGGGGGATCAGGAGGTGTGTGCGAATCGGTAGAGGAAGGCGGCCATCACGTCGCGGCTGACCGCGGCGCCGGGGCGGTAGGTGCCGTCGTCCCAGCCGGTGGAGATGCCGGTGGCCTGCAGCCAGGCCATCTCCTTGTAGAAGCCCTGGCCGGTGGAGACGTCCACGAACGGGGAGGTCCGCGGGGGCGTGTAGGCGGGCTTGCCGGCCTGGCGATAGAGGAACGCCGCCATCTGGTCCCGGGAGATGGCCTGTCCGGGCTTGTAGGTGCGCACCCCGTTGGCGGACACCCAGCCGGTGGAGATGCCCTTGGCGTGCAGCCAGGCCATCTCCTTGTAGAACACGTGGGAGGTCGGCACGTCGGCGAAGGGGGAGACCCGCGGCGGGGTGTAGGCGGGGGAGCCGGCCAGACGGTAGAGGAACGCCGCCATCTGGTCCCGGGTGATGGCCTGGGCCGGCTTGTACACCCGGGAGGTGCCGCTGGCCCAGCCCGTCGAGATCCCGGAGCTGTGCAGCCAGGCGATCTCGGTGGCGAACGGGTGGTTCGCCGCCACGTCACGGAAGGGGCCGGCGGCCACGTGCGCGTCGGGTGCGCCCAGAGGGACGGTGCTGCGGGTGTCGGCCGGCGCCTTGCCGTCCGGGTAGCCGTACGAGGCGACGGTCCCGACCAGCTTCCAGCCCTGCTTGTTGCCGGTCAGGGAGCCGTCGACATAGGTCAGGCCGATGCCGATGACCTCCATCCTGGGGTCGGTGAGCACCTTGTTGTGCGCGGAGGAGCCCTTCCACCAGTCCACGAGGTCGGTGACCGAGTGCCGCCACGAGATCGCGTGGATCTCCCCGGCGGCGTCCCATGACCCGGCGCGCTGGTCGTACAGGAAGTTGGTCGTGTGGTCGATGACCTCCTGGCGGACCAGGCGGTCGGACTCTCCCTGGGCGATCCCGGACAGGGTCGCCGAGTACCGGACCGGCTTCAGGTTCTTGGACTTCCGGTGGGCGTTGATCAGGTCGAGCATCTTCTGCGCGTCCGTGGTCCGCGTCTGCGCGTTCATCGAGACGATGTCCTGCTGCGCGGCGGTGGCGGCGGGCGCGGTGATGGAGAGGGAGGAGGCGGTCAGCGCGGCCGTGGCCGCGAGGACGACGAGGTGCTTCTTCATGGGGACGTCACCCGCATTTCTGTTCGGAGGGCACAGCGGTGCCGTGGCGGAGGAGTTTCGGGGGGTGGGGCGTGTCAGGAGCGGGTGCCGAAGCGGTGCAGGAAGGCGGCCATGACGTCGCGGCTGGTGCCGGCGCCGGGGCGGTAGGTGCCGTCCTTCCAGCCGTTGGAGATGCCGGTGGCCTGCAGCCAGGCCATCTCCTTGTAGAAGCCCTGGCCGGTGGAGACGTCCACGAACGGAGAGGTCCGCGGGGGCGTGTAGGCCGGCTTGCCGGCCTGGCGGTAGAAGAACGCGGCCATCTGGTCGCGGCTGACCCGCTGGGCCGGCTTGTAGGTGCGCGTGCCGTCGGCGGCGGCCCAGCCGGTGGAGATGCCCTGGGCGTGCAGCCAGGCGATCTCCTTGTAGAAGACGTGGCTGGTGGGCACGTCGGTGAAGGGGGAGGTGCGCGGGGCGGTGTAGGCGGGAGAGCCGGCCAGGCGGTAGAGGGCGGCGGCGACCTGTTCGCGGGTCATCTGGTGGGCGGGGCGGTAGGTGCCGTCGGGCCAGCCGCGCAGCACGGCGCGGTTCTTCACCCAGGTGATCTCCGGGGCGAAGGTGTGGGTGGCGGGCACGTCCTTGAACGGGCCCGGGACCACGGG
>NZ_MKJW01000140.1:0-13657 GCF_001942375.1 Kocuria sp. CNJ-770 | reverse complement strand
GGCACCCGGGCGGGGCCGTGGCCGCTCCGGGGTCAGGCCTCCGGCCAGGCGTCGGCGATGTCCTGACGGGTGTCCCCGAGGGTCTGCATGATCGCCTTGGTCCCCGCGAGCACGGGCATGAAGTTCGCGTCCCCGTTCCAGCGCGGCACCACGTGCTGGTGCAGGTGCCCGGAGAGCGACCCGCCCGCCGCGGCCCCCAGGTTGATCCCCACGTTGAAGGCGTGCGGGGAGGCCACCCGCCGGATCGTCGACACGGCGGTGCGGGTCAGGTCCGTGAGCTCGCGAAGCTCCTCCTCCCCCAGCTCCGTCAGGTCGGCCACGTGCCGGTACGGGCAGACCATGAGGTGCCCGGGGTTGTACGGGAAGAGGTTGAGGATCACGAAGCAGTGCTCGCCGCGGTGGACGATGAGGGACTCCTCGTCCGCGCGCTGCGGGCCGTGGCAGAACGGGCACCCGGGGTCCTCCCGCACGGACGGGTCCTCGCCGCGCACGTAGGCGAGCCGGTGCGGGGTCCACAGCCGCTGGAAGCTGTCGGGCACCCCCGGGATCTCGAACTCGTCCTGGCGGATCCAGTGGTGCGGAGGCCCGCCCTCGGGCGCCCGGCCGGTCACTGCCCGACCCCGGCCGTCTCCGCGGCGGCCTGGGGGTCCTCGGGCAGGGCGGCCGTCGGCTCCTCGTTCACCCGGCGCTGGACGTGCGCCACGATCCGTTCGACGGCCTCGCCGACCGGGACGCCGTTGTCCTGGGAGCCGTCGCGGAACCGGAAGGACACGGCGTTCGCCTCGGCGTCCTCCCCGCCGGCGATGAGCACGAACGGCACCTTCTCCTTGGAGGCGGTGCGGATCTTCTTGGGGAACCGGTCCGAGCCGGCGTCGAGCTCCACGCGCACCCCGCGGGCCCGGAGGGTGTCCACCACGCCCTGCAGGTAGTCGTTGAACGCCTCGGCCACCGGGATCGCCACCACCTGGACGGGGGCCAGCCACGCCGGGAACGCCCCGGCGTAGTGCTCCACGAGCACGCCCATGAAGCGCTCCACGGAGCCGAACAGCGCGCGGTGGATCATCACCGGGCGCTGCCGTGTGCCGTCCGCGGCCTGGTACTCGAGGTCGAAGCGCTCCGGGAGGTTGAAGTCCAGCTGGATGGTGGACATCTGCCAGGTCCGCCCGATCGCGTCCTTGGCCTGGACCGAGATCTTCGGGCCGTAGAAGGCCGCGCCCCCCGGGTCCGGCACCAGGGTCAGCCCGGACTCCGCCGCGACCTCGGCCAGGGTCGCCGTGGCCTCCTCCCACAGCTCGTCCGAGCCCACGAACTTCTCCGGGTCCTTGGTGGAGAGCTCCAGGTAGAAGTCGTCGAGCCCGTAGTCCTTGAGCAGGTCGAGGACGAACGTGAGGGTGGTGGTCAGCTCCGCCTTCATCTGCTCACGGGTGCAGTAGATGTGGGCGTCGTCCTGGGTCATGCCCCGCACCCGGGTCAGGCCGTGCACCACGCCGGACTTCTCGTAGCGGTAGACCTGC
The DNA here is from genome assembly GCF_001942375.1 of Kocuria sp. CNJ-770. Lineage (NCBI taxonomy): Bacteria > Bacillati > Actinomycetota > Actinomycetes > Micrococcales > Micrococcaceae > Kocuria > Kocuria sp. CNJ-770. The sequence continues at coordinate 12,143 of NZ_MKJW01000140.1, read as the reverse complement.
CCGAACTCGAACAGCCGCAGGGGCAGCTCCCGGTAGGACCGGCCGCGCGAGCGGAAGATGAGGTTGTGCATGGGGCAGTTCATGGGCTTGAGGTAGTAGTCCTGCCCCTGCTTGGTCAGCTGGCCGGTCTCGGCGTCGCGCTCCTCGTCCACGTGCATGGCCGGGAACATCCCCTCCCGGTACCAGTCCAGGTGCCCCGAGACCTCGTAGAGGTGGCCCTTGGTGATGTGCGGGGTGTAGACGAACTCGTAGCCGGCCTCGGTGTGGCGGCTGCGGGAGTAGTCCTCCATGGTCTTGCGGATGATCCCGCCCTTCGGATGGAACACCGGCAGGCCGGAGCCCAGCTCGTCCGGGAAGGAGAACAGGTCCATCTCTACGCCGAGCCGGCGGTGGTCGCGCCGCTCTGCCTCGGCGAGGCGGTCCTTGTAGGCCTTCAGGTCCTCCTTGGACGGCCACGCCGTGCCGTAGATGCGCTGCAGCTGCTTGTTCTTCTCGGAGCCGCGCCAGTAGGCGGCGGCCGAGCGCACGAGGGCGTAGCCGTTGCCGATCAGCTTGGTGTCCGGCAGGTGCGGGCCGCGGCACAGGTCCTTCCAGACCGTCTCCCCGGTCTTGCGGTCCACGTTGTCGTAGATCGTCAGCTCGCCGGCGCCGACCTCCACGGACGCGCCCTCGGCGGCGGCGTCCACGTCCCCGCCCGAGCCGGGGCCCTGGGACAGGCCGATCAGTTCGAGCTTGTACGGCTCGTCCGCCATCTCGGCCCGGGCCTCCTGCTCGCTCACGGCGCGGCGGCGGAAGGACTGCGTGGAGTTGACGATCCGCTGCATCCGCTTCTCGATGGCCTTGAGGTCCTCGGGGGTGAACGCCTGCTCGACGTCGAAGTCGAAGTAGAAGCCGTCGGTGATGTACGGGCCGATGCCGAGCTTCGCGTCCTCGTGCAGCTGCTGCACGGCCTGGGCCATCACGTGGGCCGTGGAGTGGCGCAGCACCTCGAGTCCCTCCGGCTCCGAGATCAGCACCCGCTCCACCGCGTCGCCGTCGGCGAGCTCGGTGGCGAGGTCCCGCAGCACACCGTTGACGCGGGCGACCACCACGGAGCGCTCCTCGCGGTACAGCTCCGCGGCGGAGGTGCCGGTCCCCACCGTGCGCTGCTCGCCGTCGACGGTGATCGTGAGGGGTGCGGACTCGGGCTGGTGCTCCGGCGCGGTGGTCATGGGGAGGGGTCTCCTTCGGTCGGCAACGGCACGCACCCGTACGGGGGGCACGCGGCAGCGGCACCGGCGGGCGGCGCGCACTGCATCGATGGTACCCGTCCGGTGCGGTGCCGACCGGTGCGCACCGGTGCTGACCAGTGGGGGTGCGGCCGGGCCCGGCCTGCTGGGCGGCCGCGCCCGGCGCTCCGGCCCGGCGGAGCCCGGCCCGTGCCGGCCCCGGCACCAACCGGGCCCGGCACGACGACGGGCCCCCGTCACCTCGCGGTGACGGGGGCCCGGGACGCTCGGTGCGATCAGATGCGGTCGCGGCGATCGCGGTCGGTGAGGCCGGTGCCGCGCTCGGCGTCGGTCTCGACCTCGACCTGCTCCTTGCGGACGTCGGCGTCGACGCGCTCGGTGTCGCGGACGGTCTCCTTCTCGATCCCGACCTTCTCGACGCCCACGGTCTCCTTGGCGACGACGGGGCGCTCCTCGTGGAGGGTCACCTCGACGTCCTCCTCGCCGATGGTGCCGGTGGTGGCCTCGGTGCCGCTGAGCGGAGTGCGCTCGACCCGGACCTCCTCGCGCTCGACGGGGACGTCGACGGTCTCGTGCTCGGTCACCACGTACTTGCGCAGGCGGGCGCGGCCGGTCTCCTGCTGCTCCTTGCCGACGTGCAGCTGCTCCTCGTGGCGGACCACACCGGTGTCGTCACGGTCGGTCAGGTCACGATCACGGTCGGTCAGGTCACGATCACGGTCCGTGAGGTCACGGTCGGTGACGCTGCGGTCCACGTCGGCGATCCCGGCGGTGCTGTTGCGGTCGGTGGCGTCGCGGTCGACCTCGGCGTAGCCGGCGGTGCCCCCGCCGGGCACGGCGTTGCGGTCGGTGTCGAGCGTGTCGCCGGCGTCACGGCCGGTGGTGCCGGTGCCGGTGTAGTCGGTCGTGGCGTAGTCCGTCCGGGTGTCGCGGTCGCCGCCGGTGCCGGAGTAGTTCATCTTGTAGTAGCGGTAGATCTCCTCCTCCTCGGCCGGGGAGAGGTGCTGGTCCGCGTCCACGTTCGGGGCGTCCTTGACCACACCCTTGGCGTAGGGGAGCACGAGGCGGTCGCCGTCCTGCCGGGCGCCCTCGACCGGGACGAAGCTCTCCTTGGTGCCGAACAGACCGGTGTTGACGGTCACGAAGGTGACCTCCTCGGTGTTGTCGTCCAGAAAGACCTGCTCGACCTTGCCGATCTTGTCGCCGTCCGAGTCGTAGGCGGTGGCCGAGAGCAGTGCGTTGACGTCGTACGTAGCCATGAGAACTCCTTCTCTTCATCAGCTGGAGAACGGGCGCCCGGAAGGGGCCCGCCGCGGACGAACCCCGCCGGGGGGCGGGGTGCAGCTCATCCGCTGTTATTAGTAACCATACTGGCTATCAGCCCGCTGGCCAATGGATTCTCCGAGAGTGAAACTGCTGGATCCGCGCCGGTCTCCGGCGCATGATGCCCCGGCCCCGGTCCGCCCACCGGTCCGCTCACCGGGCGGGGGCGCGGACCGATGGGCGACCGGGCGCGGACGGCCGCCGGGGTCGCCGGGTCGGCGAGGTCCCAGGCCTGCTCCGCGCTGAGACTGATCCCGCGGGGGCCGGTGCGCCGGATGCGCCCGCGCACCAGCAGCAGCCGCGTGCCGAACAGGTGCTGCCCCGAGCGCTCCTGGGCGTCGGGGAAGAAGGCGCAGTCCACCGCGCCCGTGCCGTCGTCGAGACTGACGAAGACCACCCGCCGGCCGCTGCGCATGGGCGGGGTCATGGTCGAGACCCGCACCCCCGCCACGAGCACCTCGGAGCGGTTGCGTAGCTCCAGCAGCCGCTCTGCGGGCACGACCCCCAGCTCCCGCAGCAGGGGCGCCCAGCTGTCCAGGAGGTGCGCCGAGACGTCGACGGCGAGCAGGTCCAGCTCGGTGCGCACCTTCTCCTCGACGGTGGGCTCGGGCCGCTCCGCGGGCAGGCCCCGCAGCTCCAGGTCCCCCAGGTCCAGGGCCAGCTGCCCCTGGACCTCCCGGCTCCCCGGGGTCGCCGGGGCGGGCGGCGCTGTCCGCCCGGACGCGCAGGGCGTGCACCAGGTCGGCGCGGGAGGCGGTCCCCCCGGAGCGGCGCAGCAGGCCGTCGAAGGCGCCGACGGCGGCGAGGCGCTCGAGGGTGCGCCGAGCGGGGCGGGCCCGCTGCCGCAGGTCCGCGAGGGAGGCGTAGGGCTGCCCGGCCACGATCCGGCGCACCTCGGCCTGCGAGACCCCGTGGATGCCCGTCAGGGCCAGGCGCACCCCCAGGCGCCCGGGGTCCTCCGTCAGCCGCTCCACCCGGTAGTGCTCGTCGGAGCGGTTGACGTCCACCGGCAGGACCGGGATGCCCATCCGCCGCGCCTCCCCCACGAGCAGGCGCTTGGGGTACATCCCGGGGTCGTGCTCCCAGAGCCCGGCCAGGAAGGCCTCCGGGTGGTGGGCCTTCAGCCACGCGGACTGGTAGGTGGGCACCGCGAAGGCCGCCCCGTGGGCCTTGCAGAAGCCGAACGAGCCGAAGGCCGCCAGAATCCCCCACACCCGGTCCACGACGTCCAGCGGGTACTTCCGCTCCCGGGCCCGCTCCCGGAAGTACGTCTCCACCTCGAGCTGCCGGTCGGAGCCGAGCCGGCGGCGCAGCTCGTCGGCCCGGGCGAGACCGCAGCCGGTGAAGGCGTGGAGGATGCGCAGGACCTGCTCGTGGAAGACGGTCACCCCGTGGGTCTCCGCGAGGATCGGGTCGAGGCGCGGATGGACGGAGGCGGGCCGGGACCAGCCGTGGCGGTGCTCCAGATAGGGCCGGACCATGTCCGAGTGCATGGGGCCGGGACGGAAGAGGGAGATGTCCACGATGAGGTCGCCGAAGCTCGTCGGCGCCATCTTGCCGATGAGCTCGCGCTGGCCCGGGGACTCGATCTGGAAGCAGCCCAGGGTGTGGGTCGAGCGGATGAGCTCGAACGTGGCCTCGTCGTCGACGGGGACGGACTCCAGGTCCAGGCGGGGCCGTCCCGGGTGGATGCGGGCCACCTCCTCGACGGCGTGGGCGAGGGCGGACTGCATCCGCACGCCGAGGACGTCGAGCTTGAGCATGCCCATGGGGTCCATGTCGTGCTTGTCGAACTGGCTCATCGGCATCCCGGCCCCGCCGGTCTGCACCGGGGTGCGGTCCAGGAGGGAGCGGTCCCCCAGGATCACCCCGCACGGGTGCATGGAGATGTGCCGGGGCAGGCGGTCCAGGCGCTCGGTGAGGTCAACGAGCAGGTCCAGCTGCTTCTCCCGGGACACCTGCTCGGCGAACTCCCGCAGCTCCGGCTGGCGGGCGAGGGTCTCGCGCAGGGTCGAGGCCGGCAGGTGCCACAGCTGCTTGGCCACCGTGTCCACGGTCTCGGGGTCCAGCCCGAGCGCCAGCCCCGCGTCCCGGACGGCGCCGCGGGCCCGGTAGGCGTTCTGCATGCTCATGAGGCTCACCCGCTCCGCGCCGAAGCGGTCGAAGATCTCCCGGTAGACGCGGTGGCGCTGGGCGGACTCGACGTCGATGTCGATGTCCGGCAGGGTCGAGCGGTGGGGCGAGAGGAAGCGCTCGAAGAGCAGGTCGTGCTCCAGGGGGTCCACCTGGGAGACGTCGAGCAGGTAGTTGACGAGCGAGGAGACCCCGGAGCCGCGGGCGGCGTGCCGGACGCCCATCGCCCCGATCATCGCCGAGACCTCGGCCACGGTGAGGAAGTAGGAGGCGAAGCCCAGCTCCCCGATCACCCCCAGCTCCCGGTCCAGCCGGGACCGCACCGCCGGGCTCGCCCGGCGGCCCGGGTAGCGCCGCGCCAGACCGTCCTCGCAGCGGGCCCGCAGCTCCGCGGGCGCCGGGCGCCGCAGGCCCAGCACGGAGGCCTCGGGCACCACCGGGCGGCCCCACCCGCAGTCGGCCACCGGGTCCAGGCGGCTGCGGTCGGCGATCCGCTGGGTGCCCGCCAGCAGGGCCGTGGCGCCCGCGGTCCCGAGGTCGGCGGCCCGGGCGATCTCCGCGGCCAGCGAGCGCATCTGCCGGGTGGACTTGAGCCAGCCCTGGCCGTTGGGCTGCAGCGGCTCCGCCGGGGGCGCCCTCCGGTCGGCGGCCCCGCTGCCGGTCGGACCGGCCCGGCCGAGGGCCTCGAGCGGGGTGAGGGCGCGGGCGGCGTCGAGGACGTCGGCGGTCGCCGCCTCGGCGGGGGTGGCGTAGCGCACCGCGTTGGTCAGCACGGGGGTCAGCCCCGCCTCGGCGGCGGCGCGCAGCAGCCGGGCCGCGTGGGAGGTGCTGCACGCGGTGCCGGGGGCGGCCAGGTGGGTGACCACCTCCACGGCGAGCGCCTCCGCCGGCAGCCGGGCCCGCCAGCGGGCCAGGGCGGCGCGGCCGGCGCGGTAGCGGCGGGCGGCGAGCGCCTGACCGACGTCGGAGGCCGGCCCGAGCAGCACGGTCAGCAGGGGCCGGTGCGCCGGGGCGGACGGCGTGGGCGGCGATCTGGTCCGGGTCCACCCGGCCGGGACGCCGCCGGCGTGGGCGGCGGAGACGAGCCGGCACAGGGCGGCGTAGCCGGCGCCGGCGGTCCCGCCGGCGGCGAGGACCAGCACGCGGCCGAGGACGCGCTCGCGTCCGGGGCCGTACAGGGCGAGGTCGGCGCCCAGGACGGGGTCGATGCCGTGCTCCCGGCACGCGTCCAGGTGCTTGACCGCGCCGTAGAGGCCGTCCCGGTCGGTGCAGGCGAGCACCTCCGCGCCGTCCGCGGCGGCCGCGGCGACGAGGGCGGAGGGCCGGCTCACCCCGTAGTGGGCGCTGAAGGCGGTGGCGACGTGCAGGTGCGGAAAGCTCACACCGGTATTCGAATATGTGTTCGAACTTAAGTCAATTGCAAACGCCGGGGCGGGTCACGCCGCGGCGAACTGGGGCAGCACGGCGTCCCCGAAGGCGTCGAGGAAGGCCGCCTGCTCCTGCCCCACGTGGTGCAGGTGGATCTCGTCGAAGCCGAGCTCGGCGTACTCGTGCAGCCACTGCGCGTGCCGGCCGAGGTCGGCGGAGACGTTGACCGCCCCGGCGATCTGCTCGTCCCCGACGTCCTGCTGGACCGCCTTGCGCTGGTAGTCCTGCGGGGAGGCGAGCTCGGCCATGGTGACGGGGTCGAAGACGTTGGTGCGCCACTGCTCGAAGGCGATGGCCCGGGCCTGCTCCGGGGAGGGCGCCCAGCTCAGGTGCACCTGCAGCGCGGCCCGCCCGGTGCCGCCGGCCTCGCGCCAGGTCCCGAGCATCCGCCGCAGGTCCTCGAGGGGCTGGTTGACGGTGATGAACCCGTCGGCCACGGGGGCGAAGCGGCGGACGGTGGCCGGGGTGAGGGCGGCCACCAGCAGCGGCGGCGCGACCTCCGGGGGGTCCCAGACCCGGGCGCGGTCGGCGTGCAGCGGTGCGCGGCGGCTGACCTCCTCCCCGGCGTGCAGACGGCGGACGACGTCGAAGCTCGCCTCGAGGAACTGCTGGCGCTGCTCCTTTCCTGGCCACTCGGGGCTGACCGGGCGCTCGTTGAGCCGCTGCCCGCTGCCCAGGGCGGCCCAGAGCCGGCCGGGGAACATGCGGGCGAGCGTGGCCGTGGCCTGGGCGGTGACCACGGGGTGGTAGCGCCGGCCCGGGGCGTGCACGAACCCGAACGGCAGGGCCGTGGTGGCCAGCGCCGCACCCAGCCAGGACAGGGCGAAGCCGGAGTGTCCCTGGCGCGGGGACCACGGCTCCAGGTGGTCGGAGCACATGGCGGCGCCGAAGCCGGCCTGCTCGGCGTGCCGGACGTCGCGCAGCAGCTGCTCGGGCGGGATCTGCTCGTGGGAGGCGTGGAAGCCGATGGTCGCCATGGGGCCCTCCGGTCGGGGTCGGGTCGGGATGGGTGCCGTCGGCCGGCCCGGTCGGCCGGGCCGGGTCGGGAGGCCCGGGTCAGGAGGTCCGGACCAGGAGCTCCTCGGCGGGGGTGCAGACGTTGCGCAGCTGCCCGATGCCCTCGATCTCGGTGACGACCTCCTGGCCGTCGCGCAGCCAGATCCGGCGGGGCTTCTTGGCCAGGCCCACTCCGGCGGGGGTGCCGCAGGCCACGAGGTCCCCGGGCTCGAGGGTCAGGAACCGGCTGAGGTACTCGACCAGCGCCACGGCGGAGAAGATCATCCGGTCGGTGCGGGAGTCCTGGTGGAGCACGCCGTCGACGCTGCAGCGCACGGCCAGCCCCTCCTCGGGGTCGACCTCGTCCGGGGTCACGACCACGGGCCCCACCGGGGTGGTGCGGTCGAAGTTCTTGCCCTGGAACCACTCGGAGGTCCGGCCCTGCCAGTCCCGCACGGAGATGTCGTTCATGATCGTGTACCCGGCGATGGCGGCGCGGGCCTGCTCCGGCGTGGCGTGGCGCAGGGGCGAGCCGATCACCGCGGTCAGCTCGGCCTCCCAGTCGATCTTCTCGGACTCCTCCGGCATGGCGATGGGGTCGGTGGGGCCGATGAGCGCGGTGGCGTACTTCGCGAAGATCGTGGGGTGCTCCGGGATCTCCTGGCCCACCTCCTCCGCGTGGTCGTAGTAGTTGAGCCCCGCGCACAGGATCTTGCCGGGGCGCAGCACGGGCGTCGCCAGCTCCTCCGGGGCGGGCGCGGGACCCGGCTCCCCGGCCGGCCGCAGGTCGCCCCCGGCGAGGAGGGCCCCGACGTCGGGACGGGCAGGTAGACGGTCTCCCCCGCCTCCTGGCGGAAGGCCTGGGTGGTGCCGTTCCGTCGCACGGTGCCGAGTCTCACGGGTGCCGCCTTTCTGTGCCGCGGATGCTGCGCCTCCGGGCTCCCCCGCGCGCGGCGGGCGGGCCCTGCCCTCCGATCCTATGCGCCCGGGGCGCGGTGGCCGGCGCCCCTAGGCACAGCGCACCACCTGGGCCCCCGAGGCGCTGGTGGCCGCCAGCAGCCGCCAGCGACCGGTGTCGAGGGTGTGGACGAGCTCGAGGGTCAGCAGCTCCGAGCGGACGGTGAGCTGGACCTGGACCCGCCACATCTGCTGGTCCACCGCCCCGATCCCGCGGTCCTTGGGCAGCCGGGCGTCCTCGGCCCACCACGCCCGGCGCTCGTACCAGCGCACGGGGTCCTGCGCCACCCGGTAGCCCCGTCCGCGCCAGCGCACGGTCACCGGCACGCCGCCGGCGTCGCAGTCCACCTCGACGCCCTCCGTCAGAAAGCCCACGACGGCCCCTCCCCTCCTCGGTCCCGGCGCCCGCCGCGCGGCGCGCCCTGTCCCCTGGAAGCTAGAACACCTGTACGACAGGCTAACCCTCGGCATGGTCCCGGCGGAACACGTGTTCCCCATCGGCGGCCGCGTCCGCACGGGCTGGCCGCCGCCCTGCTCCGCGCCCGGGGAGCGCCGGGGCAGCACCGAGGGAGCACCGGGGGAGCCACCGGGGAAGCATGGACAAGACCAGCGAAATGGATACGCTGAAAGCACGGAGGGCTTGCCCCGCGAGACCCCCCGGGTCGTCCCCTGTCCCCTCGCCCGACCCACGCCGGATCACCCGGCGCCGACATCACGGAGGCCTCCATGACCGGAACCATCACGCTGATCGCCCACACGGCGGAGAACACCAGGACTCCTGCCGTGTCCCTGCGTCCGGCCACCCCGGAGGACGCCGAGAGCCTCGCCCAGCTCTACTACTCCTCCTACGAGCAGGGCGGCGTCTCCAGCCTCGAGGAGGCGCGCACGGTGATCCGGGGCGTCTTCGACGGCGAGTACGGGCCCTTCCTGCCCGAGGCCTCGCCGGTGGTGGTGGACGACGACGGGACCGTCGTGGCCGCGGCCCTGGTCCTGGCCCGGCGCGTCGGCGACGACCTGCCCGACACCCCCTACATCTTCGAGCTGTTCACGGCGGCCTCCCGCCGCCGGCAGGGCCTGGCCGAGCAGCTGGTGCGCTGCGCCATGAGCACCCTCTACGACAACGGCTACGACCAGGTGAGCCTGCGCATCGCGGAGGACAACGCGGCGGCGCTCGCGCTGTACCTGACGCTCGACTTCAACCGCTGGGTCCCCGAGACGGACTACGAGACGGACTACGTCTGAGCCGTGGCGGGGCCGGGCTCACAGGGTGAGGTCCTCCCGGACCGGGGGGTCGGCCGCGACGTCCACGAAACGGGCCCAGTGCAGGCGCACGGCCACGAGCCGGGTGCTGTCCTTGCCCGTGGCTCCCGGGTGACGGGACTCCAGCAGCTCGCCGGCGTCCTGCGCCGCGGGGCCCTCGAGCACCGCGGCGCGCCCCTCGAGCTGGAACTCCTGGCCGTCCCCCGAGACCACCACGAGGGAGACCCGGGGGTCGGCCCGCAGGTTCGCGTACTTGCGGCTGCGCTCGTTCGTGCCGAAGACCAGCCGCCCGTCCTCGTGGGCCGTGAGGTTGATCCACGCGGACTCGGGGCAGCCGGTGCCGCTGTTGGTCGCCACGACCCCGCCGCCGTGGGTCCGCACGAAGTCGCGGATCCGGCGGAGGGCCTCCCCGGCGCTCAGAACAGGCTCCGCTGCGGGAGGACGAGCTCCGGGGAGTTGTTGCGCACGTTGCCGACGGCCGGGTCCACCGGGTCCAGCACCCACCGGGCGGCCGTCCGGTGCGCCTCGGCCCGGACCAGGTCCACCAGCTGCGGGGCGTCGTCCTCCCCCGGGCGCAGCCAGTCGTCGACGTGCTCGGGGGCCAGCGGGATCGGCATCCGGTCGTGCAGCTCGTGCAGCTCGCCCAGCACGGGGTGCTCGGCGGAGGGCTCCGGGGAGTCGGTGGTGAGGATCGAGCAGGACAGCAGCCACGTGCTGCCCCCGCCGTCCCGGCCGGGCTGCAGGGCCGCCGAGTGCAGCTCCGCGCCCTCGGGCACCCGCCACCACTCGTAGACCCCGGCGAACCAGATGGTCTCCTCCGGGTCGGCCGGGTGGACGTAGTAGGGTTGCTTGCGCCCGCCCTTGCCGGGGCCCGGCTCGCGCTTCCACTCGTAGTAGCCGTTGGCGGGGACCGCGCACCGGCGGGCGCGGACCGCCTTGCGGAAGGACGGCTTCTCCAGGACGGTCTCCGACCGGGCGTTGAACATCTTCGACCCGACCGCGGGGTCCTTGGTCCAGCCCGGGACCAGTCCCCAGCGGGCCACGTGCAGCTCGCGCACCAGCTCCCCGCCGTCGTCCCGGCCGTCCCCGCCCGCCAGGCGCTCCAGGACGATCGGCACGTCGGTGGTCGGGGCGGTGTTCCAGTTGGCCCGCAGTTGCTCGGAGTCGGCCTCGCCGAGGCTCTCGTCCGGGACGGCCCCGGTCTCGGCCACGAGGTCGCCCACGGCCCGGGCGATGACGTAGCGTCCGCACATCTGCTGCCTCCTCGGTCTGCCCGGCCCGCGGCCGGGGCTCAGTCGGTGAGCGGCCCGTACCCCAGGTACTCGGAGTACATGCCGTACACCTTGCGGATCCCGCGCTCGACGTCGGCCACGGTGGTGCCCGGGCGCAGGTCGTCCACGGCCCCCGCGGTCGCGGGGTCCCACTCCAGGTCCAGGGCGGCGTAGACGTCGGTGAGCACCGAGCGGATGGGCTCGGACTGCTCGACCACCAGCACGGTGCTGAAGTACCAGGCGCCCGCGACCACCCGCTGGGCGGTGCCGGCCAGCTTCACCTTCCGGCCCGGGGCCGACGACGACGCCGGGTGCGTCCCGTGCACACTGTGCTCCCCGGCGCAGTACTCGCCGGGGATCTCCCCGACGTCGGCCTCGACCTCGAGCTCCTCCAGGGCCGCCACGAGCATGTCCCCGAACAGGCGGTAGCGGTCCTGGATGCCCGTGGTCGGGTCCTCGGCCGCCTCCAGGTGGTCCACGATCAGGCACCCGCCGTGGTAGGCCGCCGCGCGCCCGCCCACCCGCCGGACCAGGGGCTCGAAGCCGCTCTCCCGGGCGGCCCGGGCGGCGTCGGCGAAGCCCGGGCGCAGCTCGTCCCGGCGGCCGAAGGCGACCGTGGGCGCCGGTTCGTAGAGGCGCAGCACGGGACCGCTGCGGCGGACGTCGGCGAGGAGGGTCATGGCGCTCTCGTAGTCCTGCTGGGCGCCCAGGGACTCGCGCTGGCGGAGTAGTTTCATGCTGGGCCCCAGTCTAGTCGCGGGTCAGCGCGCGGCGATGCCGCTGGCGCGGAACCACTGCCCCAGGGCCACCGCACTGACCTCGACCTTCTCGGCCCACGCGAGCGCGGCCTCGTCGGCGGCGTCGGAGACGTGCTTGACCATCCGCAGCCGCACGCCCAGGTGTCGGCAGGCCACCGCGATCGCCCAGCCCTCCATGTCCACGAGGTCGGCCCGGGCGGCCAGGGCGTCCCGGGCGGACCCGCCGGCCACGAACGAGTCCCCGGTGGCGAGGACCGGGCCTTCGCCGCCGAGCTCGATGACGTTGTCCACGGGGATCCCGGCCGCGCGCAGCAGCTGCTCGTCCACGTCCCGGTTGATGATCCGGGAGGGCTCGTGCACCCCGTGCAGCCCGTCCCGCAGCGCTCCGGCGCTGCCGATGTTGAGCACCGTCAGCTCCGCCCGACGCGCGGGGTCCGGGCAGCGGGTGAGCACCGCCTCGGTGGTGTGCACCGCCGCCGCCGACATCCCGACGCCGGTCAGGACCAGGTCGATGTCGTCCGGGAAGTACTTGGTCTCCAGCGGGTGGGCGGCGAGCACGAGCAGTTTCTGCACCCGCCCACTCTAGCCGCCCCCCACGCGCCCTCGCCCGCCCTCACCCGCCTGGCATCCCCCCACGTACCCACGTACCCACGTGCTCACGTGCCCCCGGCGCGCCCGCCGCCGGTACCGGGTCCCCCTCCCCACCGGTCCGCACCGCCGAGTCCCCCATGTCCTCGCAAGTCCCCCCGTCCGATCGGGGGGACTTGCGAGCTCATGGGGGACTCGGC
>NZ_MKJW01000139.1:0-13749 GCF_001942375.1 Kocuria sp. CNJ-770 | reverse complement strand
GGCCCCCCGCGCCACCGACACCCCCCAGGCCCCCACCGGAACCGGTGCGGGGCCTTCCCCCGTGCCCGAACACCGGCTCGCCGCGATGGGGCGGGCCCCAGGAGCTCCTGCGGGGCCTTCCCTATGTCCCTACCGACCCGCACCCGGCACTGGGTCCCCGCCAATACTGGTGCGGGTTCTGCTCATTCCGCTTTTCCCTTCTCGCGGTTACCCAGGAGACGGCGCACTGCGGCCAGACCGTCCGGGGTGCCCGGCCAGTGTCGCTCCACGGCCTGCAGGCCGGCGGAGCGCACCACCGACCGCAGCACGAGGAGTACGACCACGGCGTCGTCGGCGTAGCCCAGCACAGGGATGAAGTCGGGGACCAGATCGATCGGCAGGGCCAGGTAGGTCAGCAGGAGGAGCAGCCGCACGCGCACTCCGCGGGGGAGCGCGGGGTCACCGGCCAGGCGCTTGACGAGCCGGAGCACATCCGGCAGCAGCCGCAGCGCGTCGCGGAGGCCGGTGCGGTCCGGTGCGGCGCGCCACAGGACGACAAGCACCACCAGCCACACGAGCAGCAGCGCCCCGAGGACCCCCACCAGCACGGGCCAGGCCGCACTCCACCATGACGGCACGGCACACCATCTCCTCTCACCGCTCCGGTCGCTCTCTCGCGGACGGGAGCTCTCAGGCGTCCTGTCACGGGAAGACCTCGAGGGCCCCGACACTACCCGCCGGCGCGGGGGTCGTGACCCGCTGGAGCGCGGCACGCCCGAGGGATCCGACGGGACCACGCCGAGCACGGGCGACGCCGGATCCCGTCAGGACTGCGGGGCGCCGCGCGTCCCGCTCGTGCGGCAGGCCCCCCGCCCGTGCGGGTGGGGGGCCTGCGGCGCGGACGGGTCCGGGGATCAGCTGACGATCTTGCCCGGGTTGAGGTTGCCGCCCGGATCGGTGGCGCTGAAGAGGCGGCGCATGAGGTCGACGCCCTCGGGGGAGACGTCCTGCTCCATCCAGGGGCTGTGCTCCAGTCCCACGCCGTGATGGTGGGACAGCGTCCCACCGGCGTCGATGAAGGCCTGCTGGACGGCGCTCTTGATCGCGGCGTACTCGCCGTGCGGATCCGCACCGATCTCGTAGCCGAACGTGAAGTAGAGGCAGGCCCCGGCGTGGTAGGAGTGCGACATGTGGGACATGATCCACCCGGTCTTGCCCTGTGCGGCGAAGGCCCGGTGGGCGGCGTCGTAGGCCGCCTTGTGCACGGTGGTGAGCTTGGACCACGGCGCGGCCGTCTCGGAGACGTCGCCGATGGTGTTCTGCTCGAGGAGGAAGTCCCGCAGGTAGGGGGTGTCGAACTTCTTCTGGTCGTAGAGGGCGCCCGGGCCCGAGCCCAGGACCAGCGCGCCCTGCTTCTTCACCAGGCCGGCCACGGCCTTCTTCCGGCGCTCGACCTCGGCCTTCTCGCCCTCGAAGCACACGTAGCCGATGCACATGGCGTCGGTGTCCCAGCCGCGGCGGCGCATGACCTCCCACAGCAGGTCCTGTCCCTTGGCCGTGACCTTCTTCTTGAGCGTGGTGGGTGCCTTCTGGGTGGACAGGGAGAACGCGGTCTCGTGCGCGTCGGAGACGCGGGCGAAGGTGGTCCGGACGTCGGACCGCGCGATGTGGTGCATCGCGGTGAGCGCCTGCTGCCACGTGGGGAACATGTACGCGATGACCTCGCGGTGCTCCGCGAGGCGGTGGACGTGCACGTCCAACCGGGTGATCACGCCGAGCCGGCCCTCGGAGCCGATGATCATCTCCCGCAGGCTCGGACCCGTGGAGGTGGACGGCAGCGGGCGCAGCACCACGGTGCCGCCGGGCCGGACCACGCGCAGCCCGCGCACGATGTCGGCGATGTCCCCGTACTTGTCCGACTGCATCCCGGAGGACCGGGTGGCGGCCCAGCCGCCGAGGGTGGAGTGCGTGAAGGAGTCGGGGAAGTGGCCCAGCGTCCAGCCGCGGGCGTTGAGCTGGTCCTCCATGTCCGGGCCCAGGACGCCGGCCTCGATGGTGGCCAGGCCCGAGGTCTCGTCGATGGAGAGGACCCGGTTGAGCCGCCCCAGATCCAGGGAAACGATCGTTCGTTCTTCGGTGGGGTCCGGCTGCAGGCTGCGCGAGATGCTCGTGCCGCCGCCGAAGGGGATGACCACCAGGTCCCGCTCGACGGCCAGCCGCAGCACCGCGGCGACCTCCTCCTCGGTGCCGGGGTAGACGACGACGTCGGGCACCCGGGCGAAGTCGCCGGCCCGGGTGAGCAGGAGCTCGGTCACGGACTTGCCGGCCCAGTGCACGATGCGCAGCTCGTCGTCGAGGCTCACGTGCTCGGCGCCGGTGACCGACCGCAGGGCGGCCAGGACGTCGTCGTCCGCGCGGGAGGCCGGGACGCTCACCGTCGAGAAGTCGATGGTGTCCCGCTGCCGCGGGCGCAGATCGACGTCCAGGGCCTTCTTCACGAAGGGGGCGAAGGCCGGCTTGTTGGCGTACTCGAAGTGCACGCCCTCCTCGCCCCAGCCCCACCACTTCATGTGCTTCACGTGTGCCATCTGCGCAGTACTCTCCTGGTTCTCGGGTGGGGGGTGCTCAGTCGTCGATGCGCGGACGGTGCTCGGCGTAGAGCGCGCGCACCGACGACTCGATGCGCTCGTTGAAGGCCGCGGTGGGCTCCTTGTCCTGGGCGACGAGGGGTTCGCCGACGGCCACCACCACGCGGGGCCGGCCGGGGCGCGGCCACTTGCTGCCGTGCGGCATGGCCTCGTGCGCGCCGATCAGGGCGACCGGGAGCACCGGCACGCCCACGGCCTTGGCCAGGCCCGCGGCGCCGATCTTGAAGGGCGCCATCCGGCCCGTGCGGGAGCGGGTCCCCTCGGGGAAGACGAGCAGCGGGACGTCCGCCTTCAGCAGCTGCTTGGACAGCCCGCGGTTCGCCCCCGTGCCGGTGCGGTCCACCGGGAACGCGTTGAAGACCAGCTCGGTGAACATCCGCTTGTGCGGGGCCGTGAAGAAGTAGTCCGCGGCCACCCCGGTCGCCAGGTTCCGGCGGATGCGCGGGGGCACGGAGCCGAGCACCAGGGGAGCGTCGAGGTGGCTGGAGTGGTTGGCCACCACGACGCAGGGCCCGTCGAGGGCCTCGGCGGCCGGGTGGGTCACCACCGTGCGCCGGATCGTGCGGTAGGCGAGCCCGTGCAGGAAGATCCGCTGGGCGATCCGCCGGGCCAGCCTGCGCCGGGGATTGCGGAACCGTGCGGGTTGCAGCTGCGCGGAGGACGCGGGCGGGGCGGGCGGGGCCGGCTCCGAGGAGGCGGAGGTCTCGCCCCCGCCGTCGATGGAGCGCCGGACCGGGGCCGGGTCGTGGTGCTTGCGGTGCTTCACGATCCTGCCGTCCGTTCCTTCTGGCGGGCGGAGGCGACCATTCCGGAGAGCCGGCGGACCGCGGACCGCGGCAGGTGCCGCAGGACGAACCCGAGGGTCCGGTAGCGCTTGGTCGGCATCGAGAGCACCTTGCCGCGGGCGACGTCGTCGAGGGCCTCCTCGACCACGCGCTCGGGGGTGAGCCACATGAAGGAGGGGATCGAGGAGCCGGTGATGCCCGCGCGCTCGTGGAACTCCGTGCGCACCCAGCCGGGCAGCAACGCGGTGACGTGCACGCCCGTGCCGTGGAGCTCCACGGCCAGCGCCTCGGTGAATGCGGTGGTGTAGGTCTTGATCGCCGAGTACGAGCCCATCGTGATCAGGCCCGCGATGGAGGACACGTTGATGATCCAGCCGGATCCGCGCGCCGTCATGGCACGGGCCGCGGCGGAGGACAGGACCAGCACGGCGCGGCACATGACCTCGAACGCGCGGTCGTGGGCACCGGTGTCCGGGGTGGTGAAGGGGGTCTTCACGGAGAAGCCGGCGTTGTTCACCAGCACGTCCACCGGGCGCAGCGGGTCCTCGATGCGGGCGGCCACCCGGTCGACGTCGGCGCGGTCCGCGAGGTCCGCGGTCAGCACCTCGACGGGCACGCCGTGCTCCGCGCGCAGACGGGCCGCCGTCCGGTCCAGGCGGTCCGCGTCGCGGGCGACCAGGACCAGGGCATTTCCACGGCGGGCCAGGGCATCGGCGAACGCGGCGCCGATGCCGGACGTCCCCCCCGTCACGAGAGCGGTAAGCATGAGATCTAGGCTACACTACGGTAGCCGTAGCGTAACCGGGAGCGGTCCGCGCGGGTCGCCGTCGTCGCCCGTCGTACCGGTCCGCCCCGGCCCCCGCCGGCACCGCACCGTTCGGCGGACCAGCACATCATCCGGAGGAACCCCCGTTGACCGAGACCCCCACCACGCGCGTTCTGCTGACGGGAGCCACCGGCTTCCTGGGGCAGGCCGTGCTCGAACGGCTGCTCTCCGCCCACGACGGCGTGCACGTCACCGCCGTCGTGCGGCCCAAGGGCAGCACCAGCGGTGCGCAGCGTCTGCGGCAGCTGCTGCGCAAGCCGGCCTTCCGCACCTGGCGGGAGACGATGGGGGAGCGGGCCGAGCAGGTCTTCGCGGAGCGCACCGCGGTGCTCGAGGGGGACCTGTCCGCGCTCGCGGGGATCACCGAGCCGTTCGACGTGGTGATCCACTCGGCGTCCACCGTGTCCTTCGACCCGCCGATCCACGAGGCGTTCAGCACGAACGTCGGCGGCGCCATCGGGCTCTACGACGCCCTGCTGAGCTCCGGGCAGGACCCCCACGTCATCCACGTCTCCACCTGCTACGTGGGCGGGATCGCGAAGGGGCTGCGCCCCGAGGCCCCCGTGGACCACGACGTGGACTGGGCGGCCGAGTTCGACGCCGCCCTGCGGGCCCGCGCGGAGGCCGACATGGCCTCGCGCACGCCGGAGCGGCTCCAGGCCCTCATCGACGACGCCACCGCCGGTCACGGCAAGGAGGGCCCCAAGTCCGTGGCCCGCGCCGCGGAGGCGGCCCGGGAGGAGTGGGTGCGCACCCGCCTCGTCGAGTACGGGCGCACCCGGGCCCAGTCGCTGGGGTGGACCGACATCTACACCTTCACCAAGGCCCTGGGGGAGCGCGTCGCCGAGCAGAAGTGGGCCGGCGCCGGGCACCGGCTGTCCGTGGTGCGGCCCTCGATCATCGAGTCGGCCCTGCGCCACCCGTACCCGGGCTGGATCGACGGCTACAAGGTCGCCGACCCGCTGATCATGGCCTACGCCAAGGGCGCGCTGCCGGAGTTCCCCGGCCTGCCGGACTCGGTGCTGGACGTCATCCCCGTCGACTTCGTGGTCAACGCGATCGTGGCGCTGGCCGTGGGCGGGCACCGGGACGCGTCCGGCACGCCCACCCCCGCGGGGGCCGAGGCCCCCGCGCCGGGCTTCTACCAGGTGTGCTCGGGCGCCTCGAACCCGCTGCCGTTCCACCAGATGTACGAGAACGTGCTGGCGTTCTTCACCGCGCACCCGATCCAGGACGACGAGGGCAACCCGATCCGGGTTCCCGAGTGGAAGTTCCCCGCGAACAACGCGGTGGAGCGCTCCCTGGCGGTCAAGGAGAAGCTCTCGGCGGTGGGCGGGAAGCTGACCGCGGCCCTGCCGGCGACCTCCCGCACCCGGGAGTGGGCGAACTCCATGCACAAGATGCAGTCCGGGCTCGGCTCCCTGCGCACCTACGTGGACCTCTACCAGTCCTACACGCGCACCGAGATGATCTTCGACGACGCCCGCACCCGCCAGCTCAACGACTCCCTGCCGGCCGGCACGCCGGAGGACCGCACCTTCGACGTCCGGTCGATCGACTGGACCGACTACTGGCAGAACGTGCACCTGCCCGCGCTGACCGAGATGACCAAGGCCTACGGCCGGCTCCGGGCCGCGTCCCGGCGGCGCAACGCACCCCGGCGGACGCTGCGCGAGGGCACGGACGTGCTCGCCGTCTTCGACCTCGAGGGCACTGTGCTCAACTCCACGGTCATCCACCAGTACCTGCAGCTGCGCCGCCGCACCCTGGGCCTCGCGAAGTGGCCGGCGGAGGCGGTCGACCTCGTCTCGAGCGCCCCGACCTATCTGAAGGCCGAGAAGCGCGACCGCGGCGAGTTCATCCGCGCCTTCATGCGCCGCTACGAGGGGGTCCCTGCCCGGATCGTGCGCGATCAGGTGGCCGGGCCGCTGGGCCGGGACATGCGGCGCCTGCTGCGCCCGGGGGCGCTGGCCCGGATCGAGGAGCACCGCGCCGCGGGGCACCGCACGGTCCTGGTCACGGGCTCCATCGACCTGCTCGTGGAGCCCCTCGCCCACCTGTTCGACGAGGTCGTGGCCGGGCGGATGGACGAGCGCGACGGCGTGATGACCGGCTACCTGGCCACCCCGCCCCTGGTCGACGAGGCCAGGGCCCAGTGGCTGAAGAAGTACGCCGAGCGGGGCGGGTACGACCTCACCCGGTCCTACGGCTACGGGGACTCCCACGCCGACGCCAGCTGGCTGGTGCTGATGGGCCACCCCTACACCGTCAACCCCGACCTGCCCCTCTACCGGCTGGCGAAGAAGAACCACTGGCCCATCGAGGACTGGAAGACCGTCTGACCGCTCCGGCGAGGGGCGGCGGGCAGGAGGGGCGACGATGGCCGACGACGACCGGGCCGATCCGCGCACCGTCAGCACGGACAAGAAGATCACCGCCGCGGCGCTCGCCCTCCTGCGGGAGGGCGGGCCGCAGCGGGTGAGCATCGAGGCGGTCTCGGCCGCCTCGGGCGTGGCCAAGACCTCGATCTACCGCCGCTACGCCAACAGCCTCGAGATGCTCGAGGGCGCCCTCGAGGTCGCCGTGTCCACCTACTCCCCGCAGGGGCCGAGCGCGCCCGCGAGCTGGGACGAGGGCCTGGCCGAGGCGCTGCACTTCCTGCTGCACGACATGGGCATCGGCGTGGCCGTCTCGCTCCTGAGCGAGCCGGACTCGGAGACCTCCCGGGTGCTGCGCACGCACCTGGTCCGCCCGCGCGTGGAGCGGCTCAAGGAGCTCTTCGCCGCCGAGACCGCCGCGGGACGGCTCAGCCCCGAGCTGGACGTCGACGTCGTGCTGGACTTCGTGCTCGGCTCCGCCTACTCCCACGTGGCCCGCTACGGCAGCCTGGGGGAGGACTGGCCCCAGCGGGTGCACCGCACCCTGACGGGGGTCCTGGAAGCGCACCGCCCGTGACCGTGCCGGGCCGCCGCGCTCAGAAGATCTCGCGCTCGTCCGGGCGCTGGGCCAGCTGCGAAGCCACGTAGTCCTCGACGGCCGCGAGGGTCGGCACGTCCTTGCCGGCGCGCTCGGACATGAACCAGCGGTGCTCCAGGACCTCGTGCACGATCTCCGCCGGCTCGAGCTTGCGCCGCATCGGCGGGGTGACCGCCTCCATGATGGGGGAGAAGACCTCCCGCATCCACAGCTGCGCCACGAGGTCGTCGGGCAGGCCCGGGTAGAGGGTCTGGCCGAGCTGGTCGATGTCCGTCAGCAGCCGCCGCGCCTGGTTCTCGTGCGTTCGCAGCCCGGTGAGCCGCTGCAGGCGCCGGGTGTGGTGGCCCGGCTCCACGACCTGGGGGCGCAGCCGGATCCGCCCGTCGACGGTGTCCATGGAGGCCTCCTCGACGTCGAAGCCCAGTTCGTTGAGCCGGCGCACCCGCTCGACCACGCGCCAGCGCTCGTCCATGCTGAAGGACTCCTCGTCCATTAGCTCGCTCCACAGGGAGGTGTAGCTGGCCACGAGCCGGTCGGAGACCTCGAAGGGGTCGATGGGGTCCTCGAGCTCGTGGCCCTCCTCGGCCGCCCCGGCGAGCAGGTCCATGATCTCCCCGGCCACGTTGGTGCGGGCCAGCTCGATGTCGTACTCGCGCTGCCCCCGGCTCAGCGCCGGGTGGATCTCGCCGGTCTCCGCGTCCACGAGATAGGCGGCGAAGGCCCCGGCGTCCCGGCGGAACAGGGTGTTCGACAGCGAGACGTCGCCCCAGTAGAACCCGGACAGGTGCATCTGCACGATCAGCGAGGCGAGCGCGTCGACGAGCAGGATCACCGTCTGCGCGCTCGGCCCCGCCGAGAAGATCGCGCGGTAGGGCAGGGAGAAGCTCAGGTGGTCGGTGACGAGAGCGGCCGGCAGCGCCTCGCCCTCGGGGGTGAACCGGTCGGTGACCACGGAGTCGGGCACCACCGACGGGGCGCCCATGCGCTGGAGCCGGCGCAGCGTGGCGTACTCGTGCCGGGCGTAGTGCGGCACGGTCTCCTTGATCGCCACGACCTTCTCGCCGGCCCGGGCGAAGCGCACCACGTGCCGGGAGAGGCCGCGGGGGAAGGCCACCAGCACGTCGTCCGGCCACTGCTCCAGGGGCAGGTGCCAGGGCAGCTCCAGCAGCACGGGGTCGAGGAAGGCCGTCTGGATGGAGACCCGGCCGCCTCCCCCGGCGGGCCCGTGCTCGTCCTGCGGCGCCGGAGGGACGGGTGTGCTGAGAGGACCCTTCATAGGGGGCAATGCTAGCAACCGGTGCCCGGCCGCCGGGCGGGAGGCCGGGTGCCTCCGGCCGCCCGCCCCGGGTCGCTAGGGTGGGAGACGTGTCGATCGAACAGCGCATCCACGCGCACTACGCCGGGCTCTCGCCCCAGGAGCGGCGGGCCGCCGACCTGATCCTGGACCACCTCGACGACCTCGCGCTGTACAGCTCGGCGGAGCTGGCGCAGATGAGCGGGGTCTCCCGCGCCACCCTGTCCCGGCTGTACCGGCACCTCGGCTTCGAGTCCTTCACGGAGCTGCGGGAGACGGCCCGCACGCTGCGCCAGCAGGGCGTTCCCCTGGGCCCCGACGGCGACCCTGAGCTCGGCCAGCACCTCGACCAGGAGCTGCGCAACCTGCGCAAGGCGCTGGACCCGGCAGGGGAGGACCGCACCGCCCGGGCCGTGCACGCGCTCGCCGGGGCGCGGCGGGTGCTGGTGATCGGCATGCGCAACAGCTATCCGGTCGCCCTGCACCTCAAGCAGCAGCTGCAGCAGGCGCGCGACGACGTCCGGCTCGCACCGCTGCCCGGCCAGACCCTCGGGGAGGAGCTCGTGGGACTCGGCCAGGACGACGTGGTCGTGCTGCTGGGCTTTCGGCGCCGGCCCCGGGGCTTCGAGCGGCTCGTGGCGGTGTGCGCAGCGACCGGGGCGCGGACGGTCCTCGTCGCGGACGGCACGGCGCGGCGGCACGCGGCGGCGGTGGACCTGTGGGTCGAGTGCCCCCTCGACAGCGTGGGGCCCTTCGACTCCTACGCGGCCGCCATGAGCCTGGTCGCCGTGCTGGCCGACGGGGTGCTGGCGGCCACCGGGGCGGCGGGCCGGGAGCGGGTCGGCCGCGCGGCCGAGCTCTACGCGGAGCTCGACGAGCTCGACCTGCGCTGACCCGCGGGCGGTGCTGCGGGGTGCTGCCGGCCCCGGGCCGTGCAGCGGATGGCCCGGGGCCGCCAGGGTGTCACCGAGCTCCTTCCCGCCGGGCGTTCACGGCGGTCTCGAGCAGCGAGACGAGCGAGTAGAGCAGGATGGACGCCACGGTCACGACCACCACGGCGGCCCACACCTCGTCGTACTTCGCCCTGGCCACGTTCGACACGATGGCGTACCCGATCCCGTCGCCAGTGGCCAGCCACTCCGCCAGCAGGGCGCCTGTCAGCGCCCCGGGAACGGAGACCCGCAGCGCGGTGAACAGGCTGGGCAACGCCGAGGGGAGCGCCACGATGCGGAGCACGTCGGACGACGAGCCGCCGTAGACCTTCACGACCTCGACGATCACCGGGTTCGCCGAGCGCAGGCCCTGGACGATGGTCACCAGCGCCGGGAACAGCACCACGACGGCGCCCATCGCGGCCACGGTCGCTTCCCCGCGGCCGAAGACGAGGATGATGATCGGGGCCATCGCCACCAGCGGGACCGAGCGCAGGAGCATGGCCATCGGCATCATGGCCTGCTCGACCCCGCGGAAGAGGGCGAAGACGGTGGCGACGACGAGCGCCGCCACGAGGCCGGTGACGAAGCCGATCGCGGCGTCCGCCAGGGTGGTCGCGAGCTGGCCGAGGACCAGCCCCCGGTTCGCCGCGGCCTCGGGCTCGACCACGAGGAACGACCACACGTCCAGCGGCGTCTTGCCGATGAAGGACGTCACGCCGAAGACCCGCAGGAGCAGGAGCCAGACCGCGGCGACGGCGAGCATCGAGACGACGAGGTTCACCAGCCCGCGGCCCAGGTCCTTGCCGGCGCGGACCGCCGTCATGGTCACGGACATGTCAGCGCCCCACTTCCCGGCCCCCGGAGGACCACGGTGTCACGAAGCGTGCGACGGTGCCCACCAGCGCGTACGCCAGGAAGGCCAGGCCGCCGGAGACGAGGGCCACGGCCCAGACCCGGGCGACCTCCAGGGACTGCTGGGCGTTGACCATGGCCGGGCCCATGCCCCGGTCCACGCCTCCCACGTACTCACCGAGGATCGCGCCGAGCAGAGCCGCGGGCGCGGCGATCTTCAGGGCGGAGAACACACCGGGCAGGGCCGACACCAGCCGGACCTTGACCAGCTGGTCCCAGCGGGAGCCCCCCGCCACGGTGACGACGTCGAGCGTGGAGCGCTCGGCGGTGCGGAAGCCGGCGAGCACGCTGACATAGGTGGTGAAGAACACCGAGATCGCGGCCAGGGTCACGGCGGTGCCCGAGGGCTCGCCCGAGCGCGGCGGCCCCACGACGATGAAGATGATCGGTCCGACCGCCACGATCGGCAGGCAGTAGCTCACCACGGCGATCTGCGTGGCCAGGCGCTCCGTGAACGGCAGCAGCAGCGCCGCCGCGGCCAGCAGCACCGCGGCCGCGTTGCCGCCCAGGTACCCCTGGGCGGCCTCCACGATCGTCACCGAGGCGTTGGCCCAGTAGAAGCCGGCGCCGTCGGAGGCGATCTGCCGCACGATCGCCGGGGGCGTCGGGACGGCGCCGCCGCCGGTGCCGTCCCCCGCCCCCACGCCCCGCAGGACGGTGGCCGCGCCGAGCCACCACACCGCGACGGTCGAGACCACGCCGAGGGCGGCGACGATCCACGGCGGGAGCTTCTGCCGCCCGGCGGTCCCGGCGCCCCGGCGGCCGGCAGGGCGCACGGCCGTGGTCGGGGGCGGTTCGGGGGCGCCCGGGGAGGCGGGCGCCGGCACGTGCGTGGTCATCTCACTCCTCGTCGCCGGGCGCGCCGAAGAGCAGCTCGGACGCGCGGTCGTGCAGGGCGTGGAACTCCGGGGTGCGCATCATGGCCGGGGTGCGGGGGCGGGGCAGGTCGACGTCGATGACCTCCTTGATCCGACCCGGCCGGGGAGACATGACGGCGACGACGTCCGAGAGGAAGATCGCCTCGGAGATCCCGTGGGTGACCATGAGCGTCGTGGCGGGCTTCTCCGTCCAGATCCGCAGCAGCTCGAGGTTGAGCCGCTGCCGGGTCATGTCGTCGAGGGCGCCGAACGGTTCGTCGAGCAGCAGCACGGAGGGCTGGACGACCAGGGCACGGGCGATCGAGACCCGCTGCCGCATCCCGCCCGAGAGCTGGGCGGGCTTGGACCTCTCGAAGCCCGTCAGCCCGACCAGGTCGACGAGCTCCTGGATGTACTCCTCGCGCACCGGCTGACCGGAGACCTCCAGCGGCAGGCGGATGTTGGCCTCGACCGATCGCCACGGCAGCAGGGCGGCGTCCTGGAAGGCGATGCCCAGCCGGTGCGAGCGGCGAAGCTCGGCCGGGCTCTGCCCGTCGACGAGCACCTCTCCTGCGCTGGGCTCCTCGAGGCCGGCGAGGATGCGCAGGATCGTGGACTTCCCGCACCCCGAGGGGCCCAGCAGGGACAGGAACGAGCCCTGCTCGGTCCGCAGACGGGTGTCGTCGAGCGCCGTGACGGTGCTCCGGCCAGACCGGAAGACCTTGGTGAGGCCGTTGAGGTCGATGCCGCTTGCCGTGGCGGTGTGCGGACCGGGGCCGCGGACGGGCGCCGTGCTGCTCATTCGAGCAGCTCCGGGTTCTCCTCGTACACCTCGTCGAGCAGCGAGAGGTCGAAGACGTCCTCGGCCGTGAGCCCGGGGTAGCCGGCCACGCCGAGGACCTCGACGTTCTGGGCGACGAGCTCGTCGGAGATGGTGAACAGGCCGTTCGCCTCGGTGTCCGCGGAGACCACCAGCTCCTCGTTCTGGATCTCCGCCTGGCGCGTCTCCTTGGCCATGTCCAGGCCCAGGTCCGCGCCGTACTCCTCCACGGCGAGGCGGGCGGACTCCTCCGGGGCGGCCACGGCGTCCTTCCAGCCGCGAACGGTGGCCTCCAGGAACGCCTTGAGCGCCTCGCGGTCGTTGTCGATGGCGTCCTGGGTGGTCACGAACGACTCCGCGACGAACGGCAGCCCGTGGTCCGCGAAGGGCAGTCCGACGACGTCCTCGCCCGCGAGCTCCAGGGTGATCGCCTCGTTGGTCGAGTACCCGAAGAACCCGTCCACCTCGCCGTTGACGAGGGGCTGCGGGTCGTACTGCACGGGAACCTTCTCGACGTCCCCGGGGTCGATGCCGTTGACCTCCAAGAGGGCGTCGAAGAGAGTCTCGTTCACGCCGGACTGCACGCCGATGCTCTTGCCCACCAGGTCCCCGGGCGTCTCGATCGGGTCGTCGCCCAGGGAGATGATCGTGAACGGGTTCTTCTGGTAGGTGGTGCCGATGATCTTGAGGGGGGCGTCCTCCTCCGCGATGGGCGGGGCCACCCCCAGCGGCGAGGACGTGCCCACGAGGGCGCTGCCCGCGAGCACCATGCTCTCGGTCGACGCTCCGGAGGGACCGCCGGAGATCAGGTTGACGGAGTCGAAGCCCGCCTCGGTGTAGTACCCCTCCGCGTCCGCGAAGTACTCACCGGCGAACTCGGCGTTCTTGATCCAGGACAGGTTCACGTCCAGGGTGCCGAACTCGCCCGCGCCGGTCTCGGCCGGGGGCTCTGCCGCGGCGCCGCACGCGGTGAGCGCGAGGGCGCTCGCGAGAGCCACGGCCGTGGCCGGCAGACGGCGGGAGCGTGGGGTGGTGACCGGGTCAGGGTTCACGGCAGACCTTCTTCCTGTGGGACGCGCGAGCACGTGCGCGTCGCGGAACGGGCGGAGCACGGTTCCACGGCGCGGCGGAGGAGAGCCGCCCGGTGTGGAATCCGGTGATCGTGCGACCGAGGCTATGCAACATGTGTTGCATCGAGGTGCGTCGGAGTTACGCATCTGTAAACGTTCCGCCCGTGCGTCTCCCGTGGGTCCGGTCCGTCCTCCTTTCCGCTTCCGCGGGGCTCGTCCCCGTGCGTCCGGGCGCCCGTTCGGTTAGAATTCATCAGTCGGCTGTCAATTCTGGGCCGGGCGCGCACGGCGTCCCGGCCCATACCGAAAGGAACACGCCATGCACGACCCTCAGGCTCTCGCCCAGGCGGAGACGCACCTCATCCACGTGCTCGAGCACTCGGACCCGCCCCGCGA
This sequence comes from Kocuria sp. CNJ-770, assembly GCF_001942375.1. Lineage (NCBI taxonomy): Bacteria > Bacillati > Actinomycetota > Actinomycetes > Micrococcales > Micrococcaceae > Kocuria > Kocuria sp. CNJ-770. The sequence goes on along the minus strand of NZ_MKJW01000139.1, from coordinate 251 downwards.
CGCCAGCCGGTTCAACGTCACGGCCGCGGCACAGGAGTACCACGAGCGCACGGGCAGCTGGGACCTGCGCGAGGCCGAGCCCGGAGTCGTGGAGGAGATCCTCGCCCGGCACCCGGCCGACTGACCCGCACACGCAGCGGCGCCCTTCCCCGTCGGGGAAGGGCGCCGCTGCGTGTGGTGCCGGGGGTGGTCAGTCGGGCAGGCGGGTGCCGGTGGTGGTGTCGAAGAGGTGGAGGTGGTCCAGGGTGGGG
>NZ_MKJW01000138.1:0-14187 GCF_001942375.1 Kocuria sp. CNJ-770 | reverse complement strand
CCCCCCGATCCGGTGCTGCCTCGTGATCCAAGGAGCCCCCCCCCATGAAGAAGAAGATCACCAGCGCCCTCGCCGCTACGCTCGTCGCCACGACCCTCGTCGTCGCCCCCGTCGCCCCCGCCAACGCCGCACCGCGTTACGTGGTGTGCAGCTGGTTCCCCGCCATCTGCTGATGCGGTATCACTGTCCTTGTGGCTAATGTAACTGCATCCTTAGAACGAGCACCGCGCACAGCCCGGAAGAGCGATTTCTTCCACGCCGAGCCCATGGCTTGGTGGCTGTCGGCGGTGCTCGTTCTATATGCGTTCGTGTCCCTTCTGGACGACATGGGACACCTGGTCACCGGCTTCACGGGCTCGGTCCCGAGCGAGATTCTGCGGGCATTGGACGGCGTTCTGGCCTACGCCGTCATCGGTCTCGCCGCCTGGCGTGCCACGTGGGCCAGCGTCGTGTCGGTCGGTTGTTTGATCACATCCGTCCTGATCGACAATTTTGGCGCAGTGTTCATGGCGGCAGCCGTGGTGACGGCAGCCGTAGTCGCCAACGCGACGTACCGCTTCATCGCCGCCCATCTACTGGTCTATTTCGTCTGGATATGCATGGCTGCGTTCTTGCGCGAAGGCGGCGTCAGCGGCGAAGTCTTCTGGACCCTTTTCATCCCCGTTCTCGCAGCCGCCCTCATCGGCGCCGGCATCCGCCACTTCCGGTTGCAGCGTCAACGCAGTGAGCAACAGGTGCGGGACCTCGAGATCCTCAACGAACGGCTCCGTGAGGACGAGCGGCAGGCCCTGGCCCGGGACCTGCACGACGTGGTGGCCCACGAGCTCACACTCATCACGATGCAGACCATGAGCCGGCGCCGCTCCGAGGACGTCGGGGAGCTGCACCAGGTCCTGGAGACCGTGGAGGGCGCGGCACGCTCGGCCCTGCACGAGCTGCGGGTGCTGCTGCGGCTGCTGCGGGACGAGAACGACGGCGAGCACCCGCGCGACGTGACGGGCGCGGGCCTGGCCATCGGCAGCCTGGACCAGGTGGTCGCCTCCCTCGCGGCGAGCCTGCGGGACCTGCGCTTCGACCCCCAGGTGCAGCTTTCCGGGGACCTCGAGGCCACGCCCACGACCGTGCGCGGCACGGCGGCCCGCATCCTGCAGGAGGCCGTCACCAACATCATCAAGTACGCCCCGCGGGGGTCTTGCTGCGTGATCTCCGTGGCGGCCGACGACCACGAGTTGAAACTGCGGGTCACCAACCCGCTGCCCCGTTCGTCCCCGCACGCGCCGGGCCGGCCCTCCGAGCTGTCCTCGGGACTCGGCCTGCGCGGGATCACCGAGCGCGTCTCGCTGCTGGGCGGCCACGCCGAGAGCGGCCCCGAGGGCGGGCAGTGGGTGCTCGACGTCTGCCTGCCGGTGGACGGCCGGGAGGCCCTGTGACGGACGGTGTCACGGTGACCCACGGTGCCCCTGTGCCGGAGGCCCGGTGACCGGGTCCGCCCCCGCCCCGCACCGGCTGGCGCAGCGGGTGGCCGAGGTCGTCGCCGCCATTCCCCCGGGGCGGGTGCTGTCCTACAAGGACGTGGCGGAGCTGGCCGAGTGCCGCTCCCCGCGCGTGGTCGGCACGCTCATGGCGCGCAACCCCACCGGAGCGCAGCTGCCGTGGTGGCGGGTGGTGACCGTGCAGGGCATCCTGGCCGACCACCTCCAGGCCGAGGCCCGGGAACGGTACCGGGAGGAGGGCACACCCCTGCTCGAGGACGACCGGCACCTCGTGCGCGTGGACATGGTCCGCGCGGTGTGGACCCCGGAGGCCCCGGGCGCCTGAGCCCTGGGTGGCTGAGCCCTGGGCGGCTGAGCCGGCTCAGTACTCCGGCGGCCCGGCCACCTCGAAGAAGCCGCCCTCCGGGTCGAAGGACCGGCCGGTGAGCCGCTCGAACGCCTCGACGTAGCGCGCCCGGGTCTTCTCCACGACGTCGTCCGGCAGCTGCGGCACCGGGCCCGCCCCCGTCCACCCGGACTCGTCCGAGCGCAGCCAGTCCCGCACGTACTGCTTGTCGAAGGACGGCTGCGCCTGCCCCGGCGCGTAGGTCTCCGCGTCCCAGAAGCGGGAGGAGTCGGGGGTGAGCACCTCGTCGCCCAGGGTGATGGCGCCGCGGTAGGAGTCCAGGCCGAATTCGACCTTGGTGTCCGCCACGATGATCCCGCGCTCCCGGGCGATCTTCTCGGCGGCGCCGTAGATGGTCAGGGTGAGCTCGCGCAGCCGGTCGGCCACGGCACGGCCCACCACGTCGGCCATCTCCTGGAACGTGACGGGCAGGTCGTGCTCGCCCACCTCCGCCTTGCCGGTCGGGGTGAAGATCGGCTCGGCCAGCCGGGAGCCGTCCACGAGCCCCTCGGGCAGCCGGATCCCGCAGACCTCCCCGGTCTCCCGGTAGTCCTTGAGCCCCGAGCCGGTCAGGTAGCCGCGGGCGATGCACTCGACCGGGAACATCGAGAGGTTCTTGCAGACCACCGCGCGCCCCCGCACGGGCTCGGGAACATCGGTGGTGAGCACGTGGTTGGGCACCCCCTCGAGCTGCTCGAACCACCACAGGGACAGCTGCGTGAGGATCTTGCCCTTGTCCGGGATCAGCGTGGGGACGACCTCGTCGAACGCGCTGATCCGGTCGGTGGCCACCACCAGGACGGAGCCGGCCCGGTACTCGGCGTTGTCGTGGATGGCCACCCCCGTGGCCCGCAGCCGCGACTCCTCGGGGACGTACAGCTCCCGGACCTTGCCCGAGTAGATGTGGGTCCACCCGGGGATCTGCGGTGGGGTGGTGACGGTGCTCTGCTCGCTCATGCCTGCTCCTGCCGGGGACGGGGGTCGGGAACGCCGGGGACCGTGATCAGCCCCCGGGCGGCCTTCAGGGCGATGTCGGTGCGGTGCTGGGAGCCCTCCAGCTCGACCAGCCCCACCCCGCGGTAGGCGCGCTCGCGGGCGGCCTCCAGGTCCGCGCCGAGGGCGACGACGGCGAGCACGCGCCCGCCGGCGGAGACGATCCGCCCGGCGTGCGGGCCCTCGGCGGCCACCGCGGTGCCGGCGTGGACCACGTGGACGCCCTCCAGCGCCTCGGCCCGCTCCAGGCCGCCGATCGGGTCGCCCGTGCGGGGGGTGTCCGGGTAGTCCTGCGCGGCGACGACGACCGCGACGGCCGGCTCCGGGCGCCAGCGCAGCCGCTCGGCCTCGTCGAGCCGGCCGGCCGCGGCGTCGAGCAGCAGCCGGCCGAGCGGGGTGGTGAGCCGGGCCAGCACGGCCTGGGTCTCCGGGTCGCCGAAGCGGGCGTTGAACTCGATCACGCGCAGCCCGCGGCTGGTCATGGCCAGCCCGCAGTACAGCACCCCCACGAAGGGCGTGCCCCGGCGGCGCATCTCGTCGACCGTGGGACGCGCCACCCGCTCCACGACCTCGTCCACGAAGCCTTCCGGCAGCCACGGCAGCGGCGTGTAGGCGCCCATCCCGCCGGTGTTGGGGCCCTCGTCGCCGTCGCGGATCCGCTTGAAGTCCTGGGCCGGGCTCAGCGGGATCACCCGGGAGCCGTCGGTGAGCACGAACAGGGAGACCTCGGGCCCGTCGAGGAACTCCTCGACCACCACGGACCCGCCCGCCGCGAAGCAGGCCGCGGCGTGCTCGAGGGCCGCCGCGCGGTCGGAGGTGACGACCACGCCCTTGCCGGCGGCGAGCCCGTCGTCCTTGACGACGTAGGGGGCGCCGAAGGTGTCGAGGGCGTCGGCGGCCTCCTCCTCGGTGGTGGCCACCCGGGCCATCGCGGTGGGCACGCCGGCCGCGGCCATGACCTCCTTGGCGAAGGCTTTCGAGCCCTCGAGGCGCGCCGCGGCCTGCGAGGGGCCGAAGACGGGGAAGCCCGCCGCGCGCAGGGCGTCGGCCACACCGGCGACCAGGGGCGCCTCGGGGCCGACCACCACGAGGTCGGCGGCGAGCTCGCGGGCGAGGGCCGTGGCCGCCGCGGGGTCGTTCGCGTCCACGGCGTGGACCGGGACGAGCTGCGCGATGCCGGCGTTGCCCGGTGCGCAGTGCACCTGCGCGACCTCGGGATCTGCCAGCAGTGCGCGGATGATTGCGTGTTCACGGCCTCCGGGGCCCAGTACCAGAACCTTCACGCCCTCAGGCTAGTGGTCGGCAGCGGCTTCTGACACATCGTCGCCGTCGACGCAAGCCAACCCTCCAGTATAGATAAGTGACCTGATGTTCGTGTCACGGTTTCCGCCGGCCGAGGACTTCCTCGGACATCTTCCCTGGTGAGCCGGATCACAGTTCTACCGTGGACGCATGAGCACGCAGAGACGACTCACAGCAGCATCCGCCGCCGCGGCCCTCGGTCTCTTCCTGGCCGGCTGCGACAACACCGAGCCGGAGGCTCCGGGCGAGTCCGTGCCCGAGAACTCGATGGCGGAGTCCGAGATGGGCGCCGACCCCACTGCCGCGGAGACCGGGGCGGGCACCGAGCCCACGGCCGGGCAGACCGGCATGGGCGACGACGCCACCACCGACACGGGCGCCGAGGGCACCTCGCCCGAGGGCGACGCGGGCGGCGACGCCGGAGGCGCGGGCACCGGGGCGGACACCGACGCCGAGGCCGGCACCGACAACTGAGCCCGGCGCGCCGTGGCCCTCCCGGGGCGGCCCGGGCGCGCCCGGCCCGGCTGACATACTGGGCGGATGCAGACCTTCACCTCGGACCGTGCCGTGGACCTCGCGGTGATCGAGCGCAGCGGCTTCGTCGAGTCCCGCCACCGCGGCTCCGCCGCGGTCCTGGACCCGGACGGGAACGTGGCCGTGGAGCTGGGCGACATCGGCACCCCGATCTTCCCCCGCTCCACGCTCAAGCCGTTCCAGACGATCGCCTCGATGAAGGCCGGGGTCCCGCTGCGCGGCGCCCAGGTGGCCATCGCCTCGGCCTCCCACATCGGCTCGTTCGAGCAGCTGGGCGCCGTCAGCTCCATCCTCGAGGCCTCCGGGCTGACCGAGGAGGCGCTGCAGTGCCCGCCGGACTGGCCCGAGGACGAGGAGGTCCGCGCCGAGCTCCTGCGGGCCGGGCGGGGGAAGAGCCGGATCTGCATGAACTGCTCCGGCAAGCACGCCGCGTTCCTGTGGGCGTGCACGGAGAACGACTGGCCCACGGACAGCTACCTGGACCCGGAGCACCCGCTGCAGCGGACCGTGCTCGAGACCGTCGAGGAGTTCTCCGGCGAGCCGGTCGCCCACGTCGGCGTGGACGGCTGCGGCGCGCCCCTGGCGGCGATCTCGCTCACCGGCCTCGCCCGCGCCTACTCGACCCTCGGCCGCGCCGCGGGCAACCTCGACGCCGACGCCCGGGCCGCCACGGTGGCCCAGTGCATGCTCGACTACCCCGAGTTCGTGCACGGGCCCGGCCGGTACAACACCGTGGTCATGGAGGAGCTCGACGTCGTGGCCAAGCTGGGAGCCGAGGGCGTGCTGGCCATCGGCACCCGGGCCGGCTGGTCGGTGGCGCTCAAGGTGCTCGACGGCAGCTCCCGCGCCAACGCGCTCATCGGGCTGAGCCTGCTGGCCCACGCCGGGGCCGTGCCCGTCCCGGCCGCCGCCGCGGTGATCGGCCGGGTGGTGCGCCCGATCATGGGCGCCGCCCGCCCGGTGGGCCGGATCCGGGCGGCCGACCCGCTCCTGGAGCTCCTGGGCCCGGACCTGGCCCGGGCGCTCGGGCAGGAGTAGCGCCGTGGCCCGCCGGCGCATCGAGCCCGCGGACGGGGTGCTCGCCCTGGACGCCTGGCGCGCGGACCCGACCGCCGCCGCCCGGCCCACCGTGGCCACGGCCGTGCGCTACAGCCTCGAGGAGCTGGCCGAGCGCCGCCCCGGCAACAGCGTGGAGGTGCGCGTGCCGCCCTTCGGCGTGACCCAGTGCGTGGCCGGGCCCCGGCACACCCGCGGCACCCCGCCCAACGTCGTCGAGACCGACGCCGGGACCTGGCTGGGCCTGGTCACGGGCTCCCTGACCTGGTCCGAGGCCGTGGCCGCGGGAACGGTTGTGGCCTCGGGCACACGGACCGATCTGGCGGACGCCCTCCCCCTCTTTCCCCGGTAGCCTTGAGGGCATGACCTCCGCACCGTCTCCCTCGTCGCGCCCGCCCGCGCGGAAGTGGCCGCGCCGGCGCCGCCGGCAGACGGCCGTGCCGCTCGCCGCGACCGGCAGCCAGCAGATGACGCTGCGCCGCGCGCCCAACATCTGGGCGTTCGTGGTGCTCGGCGGTGTCGCCGGCATCGTCGTGGGCGTGCTCGTCGGTCTGGCCGGAGGGGCGAGCGCCCAGTTCACCCAGGGCGCCGTGGTCATGTTCATGGTCTCGGTCTTCGCCGTGGTCGGCCTGGCCGCCGGTGCGGTCGTGGCCCTCGTGCTGGACCGCCTCTCGGTGGCCCGCGCGCGGGCGGTGACGACCGAGGTCGTGGGCGAGGACGACCCCGCGGCCCCGCAGCAGGCGGCCCCGGAAGCTGCGGACCCGGAGGCCGAGGACCCGCGGCCCACCGACCCCCGAGCGTGAGAGAAGCTGATCGACGTGGTTCACCCTGACGGACAACTCAGCCACGACCTGCTCCCCGGAGAGAAGGGCCCCCAGGACGCGTGCGGCGTGTTCGGCGTGTGGGCCCCCGGCGAGGAGGTCGCGAAGCTGGCCTACTACGGCCTCTACGCCCTGCAGCACCGCGGCCAGGAGTCGGCCGGCATCGCCGCCAGCGACGGGCAGCGCATCGCCGTCTACAAGGACATGGGCCTCGTCTCCCAGGTCTTCGACGAGACCACCCTCAACACCCTCACCGGGCACCTGGCCGTGGGCCACTGCCGGTACTCCACCACGGGCGGCTCCCACTGGGCCAACGCGCAGCCCACCCTGGGTGCGACCCCGCACGGGACCGTGGCGCTGGCGCACAACGGCAACCTCACCAACTCGGCCGAGCTCTACGACAAGCTCATCGACAAGTCCGGCTTCCCCTCGCGCGGCGAGATGGCACAGGGCAACACCACGGACACCGCCCTGGTGACCGCGCTGCTGGCCGAGCACCCGCACGGCTCCCTCGAGGACGCCGCGATGCAGCTGCTCCCCCAGCTCGTGGGCTCCTTCTGCCTGGCGTTCATGGACGAGCACACCCTCTACGCGGCCCGCGACCCGCAGGGCATCCGCCCGCTGGTCCTCGGCCGGCTGGACCGGGGCTGGGTGGTCGCCTCGGAGACCGCCGCCCTGGACATCGTGGGCGCCTCGCTGGTCCGGGAGATCGAGCCCGGCGAGTTCGTGGCCATCGACGAGCACGGCCTGCGCTCGCAGCGCTTCGCCGAGACCCGCCGCGCGGCGTGCGTGTTCGAGTACGTGTACCTGGCCCGCCCGGACACCACCATCAACGGCCGCTCCGTGTACGAGTCCCGCGTGGAGATGGGCCGCCGGCTGGCCCGGGAGCACCGGGTCGAGGCCGATCTGGTCATGCCGACCCCCGAGTCCGGGACCCCCGCCGCCATCGGCTACGCCGAGGAGTCCGGGATCCCGTTCGGCAACGGCCTGGTCAAGAACGCCTACGTGGGCCGGACCTTCATCCAGCCCTCGGACACCATCCGGCAGCTGGGGATCCGGCTCAAGCTCAATCCGCTGAAGTCGGTGGTCGCGGGCAAGCGCCTGGTCGTCATCGACGACTCGATCGTGCGCGGCAACACCCAGCGCGCGCTCATCCGGATGCTGCGCGAGGCCGGGGCCGCGGAGATCCACGTGCGGATCTCCTCCCCGCCCATCAAGTGGCCGTGCTTCTACGGCATCGACTTCGCCTCGCGCGCGGAGCTGATCGCCAACGGACTGGGGGTCGAGGAGATCCGGGCGTCCCTGGGCGCGGACTCCCTCGGCTACATCTCCGAGGACGGCATGGTCTCGGCCACCCGGCAGGACCGTGCCGAGCTGTGCACGGCCTGCTTCTCCGGGACGTACCCGACCCGCCTGCCGGACGCGGACAAGCTGGGCAAGAACGTCTTCGAGGCCCGCACACCGGTGGACTCCTCGCCCCGGCGGGAGCCGGGCGGGCCGTCCGTGGCACGGCGGCCCGAGCACGCCTCCGCCGTCTCCATCGACACCCGGCCCTCCTCCGACGACGGCCTGTCCCGGCGGACGGCCGGGCGCACGCGCATCTCCGACCAGGACCCGGGGGTGCAGGACGGCTCCACGGGCTGCGACCCGGGGCCGGACTCCGACCTCGAGGACCTGCTGCTGCCCGAGGACCGGGTGCCGGCCGGGCCCGGGACCCCCTCTGCCGCCCAGCCCGCCACCCAGCCCGAGACCGCGAAGGACGCCTGACCATGGCCCAGCACCCCTCCTCCACGAACCGCACCGTCACCTACGCCAGCGCGGGCGTGGACGTCGAGGCCGGCGACCGCGCCGTCGAGCTCATGAAGAGCGCGGTCCGTGCCACGCACACCCCGAACGTGATCGGCGGGGTCGGGGGATTCGCGGGCCTGTTCGACGTCTCGGAGCTCACGGGCTACCGCAAGCCCTACCTGGCGACCTCCACCGACGGCGTCGGCACGAAGGTCGCGATCTCCCAGACCCTCGACGTGCACGACACCATCGGCTTCGACCTGGTGGGCATGGTCGTCGACGACATCGTGGTGGTGGGCGCCAAGCCGCTGTTCATGACCGACTACATCGCCACGGGCCGGGTGGTGCCCGAGCGGATCGCCGACATCGTGCGCGGCGTCGCCGCCGCCTGCGAGCAGGCGGGCACCGCGCTGGTGGGCGGGGAGACCGCCGAGCACCCGGGCCTGCTGCGCCCGGACGAGTACGACGTGGCGGGGGCGGCCACCGGGGTCGTGGAGGCCGACGAGCTGCTGGGCCCGGACCGGGTGCGCGCCGGGGACGTGGTCATCGGCATGGCCTCCTCCGGGCTGCACTCCAACGGCTACTCGCTGGTGCGCAAGGTCATCAACGTGGCCGGCTGGTCCCTGGACCGGCAGGTCACCGAGCTCGGCCGGACCCTGGGCGAGGAGCTGCTCGAGCCCACCCGCGTGTACGCCGCCGACGTCCTGGACCTCGCGGCCGCCTTCCCCGTCAACGGCCCGGACCGCACCACCGGCCACGGCGTGCGCGGCTTCAGCCACGTCACCGGCGGCGGGCTCGCCGCGAACCTCGCCCGGGTGCTGCCCGCGGGCCTGGAGGCGACCGTCGACCGCTCCACCTGGGAGCTGCCCGCCGTCTTCCAGCTGATTGGCCAGCTCGGCAACGTCCCGCTGCCCGATCTCGAGCGGACCCTCAACCTCGGTGTGGGGATGGTCGCGATCGTCGACCCGGACGTGGCCGAGGACGCCGTCGCCCACCTCACCGCCCGCGGGCTGAGCTCGTGGGTCATGGGCACCGTGGCCGAGATCGACCCGGCAGCCGAGCACGGCGGCCCCGACTGGGTGCAGGGCGCCAAGGGCGTGGACGGCGGCGCGGTGCGCATGGTCAGCGCCTACGCCGGCTGAGCGGTCCCCGCAGCACGCGGCAGGGCCGCCCGGGCGGATGCTCGGGCGGCCCTGCCGCTCGGATCGTGGTCCCGGGGAATTTTCCCGGGGTGGTCCGGGACGTCCCGGGAACGCAAAGAAGGTGCTCGTCCTGGACGGGCACCTGTTGCGTCATTCGGTTGAGACGAGCGGAGCTCCCGGCACTTACCGGCGGTAGTCCTCGTCGTAGTCGTCGGCGTACTTGTCGACGTAGGCCGAGTAGTCGTCCTCGTCCTCTTCGACCTTCTCCTCGACCGGCTCCCGCAGCGGCGGCATCCGCTCGCTGCCGCGCAGCTCCCGCTGGAGTGCCGTGAGGTCGGTCTGCGGGCTGAAGTACTTCATCTCCCGCGCCTGCCGTGTCGCCTTCGCCTTTTGACGGCCGCGCCCCATGGCGTGACCCCCTCTGCCTCTTGGTCCGGACGGCGGCACTCAGGCACAGAGTACGGCCCCGGAAATGTCGTATGAATGGTTCGTGAGACCAGGGTACATGGTTTGCCGGTCCGTTGCGCCCGCCCCGGCTCGCGCACGGTGGACTGTCGGGAACCTCACGGGAGGGGGGCGGCGCCCGCTCCGGGACCCCGCGGAGCGGGCCGGGACCGGGTCTCCCCCGGTCCCGGCCCGTGCCCGGAACGGCCGCCCCTCGGGCTCAGCCCGCGGCGTGGGCCTGCTCGCGCACCGCGCTCACGGTCAGCCCGTCCGCCACGACGTCCGCGTTGACGTCCACCCGCACGGTGTCGCCGTCCACGACCGTCCCGGAGAGGATCGCCTTGGCGAGCTTGTCCCCGATCTCGCGCTGCACCAGCCGGCGCAGCGGCCGGGCACCGTAGGCGGGGTCGTAGCCGGTGATGCCCAGCCACTCGGTCGCCGCCGGGGTGACCTCCAGGCTCAGGCGCCGCTGGCCCAGCCGGTCGGCCAGCTGGGCGACCTGGATGTCCACGATCCTCGACAGGTCGGCCGTGGACAGCGGGTCGAACAGGATGACGTCGTCGAGCCGGTTGAGGAACTCGGGCTTGAACGAGGCGTTGACCACGCTCATCACCGCCTCCCGCTTGGCGTCCTGGTCGATCGTCTGGTCCACCAGGAACTGGCTGCCCAGGTTCGAGGTGAGGATCAGGATGACGTTGCGGAAGTCCACGGTCCGCCCCTGGCCGTCGGTGAGGCGCCCGTCGTCGAGCACCTGCAGGAGGATGTCGAAGACGTCCGGGTGGGCCTTCTCGATCTCGTCGAGCAGGACCACCGAGTACGGCCGGCGCCGCACCGACTCGGTCAGCTGGCCGCCCTCCTCGTAGCCGACGTAGCCCGGAGGGGCCCCGACCAGCCGGGAGACGGTGTGCTTCTCGCCGTACTCGGACATGTCGATCCGCACCAGGCGCGCTCGTCGTCGAACTGGAACTCCGCCAGCGACTTCGCCAGCTCGGTCTTGCCCACGCCGGTGGGGCCCAGGAACAGGAAGGAGCCGATCGGCCGGTTCGGGTCGGAGATGCCCGCGCGCGAGCGGCGCACGGCGTCCGCGACCGCCTGCACGGCGCGGTGCTGGCCGATGAGCCGCTTGCCGAGCAGCTCCTCCATGTGCATGAGCTTCTCGGTCTCGCCCTGCAGCATGCGCCCGGCGGGGATGCCGGTCCAGGCCGAGATCACCTCGGCCACGTCGTCGGCCGTGACCTCCTCGGAGACCATGGTGTCGTGCGGGGCGGAGGTGTCCTCCTGCTCCTGGGCGACGTCGAGCTCCTTCTGCAGGGCGGGGATCTCCCCGTAGAGCAGCCGGGAGGCCTCGGCGAGGTCGCCCTGACGCTGGGCCATCTCGGCCTGCGAGCGCAGGTTGTCGATCCGCTCCTTGAGGTCGCCCACGCGGTTCAGGCCGGCCTTCTCGGCCTCCCAGCGGGCGTTGAGGGCGTCCAGCTCGGCCCGCCTGTCGGCCAGCTCCTGGCGCAGCGCGGTCAGCCGCTCGACCGACGCCGGGTCGGTCTCCCGCTCCAGGGCGAGCTCCTCCATGGTCAGCCGGTCGACGGCGCGGCGCAGCTGGTCGATCTCCTCCGGGGCGGAGTCGATCTCCATGCGCAGCCGGGACGCGGCCTCGTCGACGAGGTCGATGGCCTTGTCCGGCAGCTGGCGGCCGGGGATGTACCGGTTGGACAGCGTCGCGGCCGCGACGAGGGCGGAGTCCGCGATCTGGACCTTGTGGTGGGCCTCGTAGCGCTCCTTGAGCCCGCGCAGGATGGCCACGGTGTCCTCCACGGAGGGCTCCCCGACGTAGACCTGCTGGAAGCGGCGCTCCAGGGCGGCGTCCTTCTCGATGTTCTCCCGGTACTCGTCCAGGGTGGTCGCCCCGATCAGGCGCAGCTCGCCGCGGGCGAGCATGGGCTTGAGCATGTTGCCCGCGTCCATCGAACCCTCGGCGGCGCCCGCGCCGACGACGGTGTGCAGCTCGTCGATGAAGGTGACGACCCGCCCCTCGGACTGCTTGATCTCCTCCAGGACGGCCTTGAGCCGCTCCTCGAACTCGCCGCGGTACTTCGCGCCGGCGACCATGGACCCGAGGTCCAGGGAGATCAGCGTCTTGTCCCGCAGGGACTCCGGGACGTCACCGGCGACCATGCGCTGGGCGAGGCCTTCGACCACGGCGGTCTTGCCGACGCCGGGCTCGCCGATGAGCACGGGGTTGTTCTTGGTGCGGCGGGACAGGACCTGGACCACGCGGCGGATCTCGGAGTCCCGCCCGATCACGGGGTCGAGCTTGCCCTCGCGGGCCATGGCGGTCAGGTCGGTGCCGAACTTCTCGAGCGCCTGGAAGGTGCCCTCGGGGTCGGGGGTGGTCACCCGGCGGTCTCCTCTCACGGACGGGATGGTGGTCTTGAGCTGATCGGGGCCGGCGCCGGCGGTGCGCAGGATCTCACCGACCCTGCCCTCCTGCTGGGCGAGGCCGTACAGGAGGTGCTCCGTGGAGATGTACTCGTCCCCCAGAGACGTGGCGAACTGCTCCGCGGCCTGGATGACCTGCAGCGCGCCGCGGTTGAACTGGGCCTGGGCGGTCGAGGCCCCGGACGCCGAGGGCAGGGCCTTGATGGCGGCGCTGGCCTGCGCGGACACGGCGTCGACGTCGGCGCCGGTGGCCTTCAGGACGGCGACGGCCACACCCTCGCGCTGGTCCATCAGGGCCTTGAGGATGTGGGCGGGCTCGACCTGCGGATTGCCCGCGGTCGAGGCGTTGGTGGAGGCGGCGGCGAGGGCCTCCTGCGACTTGGTGGTGAGCTTGGTCTCCACAGCGGCTCCTTGTGCACGATCGGAACGAACCGACCCGGGCGCCTCTCGCCTCGGAGTGCGGTCGGGCAGTTCAGCTAACCTGAGTCTACTTCACTCAACCTTGGGGAGCCAGCACGAATTCCCACCAGGCAGTCCGACCTGCCGCAGGACGTCCCGTGGTGGCGCTCACCGACGTGCGCGACGCCTATCACACCCCGGTCGATTTGTCCAAGATCACACGCCGAAACCCTTGGGCGCCGTCGACTTCCTCCGTAGTGTCGGTGCTTCATCCAGTCCGGCTCGACGACGCGCCTTCCTCCCTGTTCCTGTTCCACCCGGAAGGACCCGCCATGTCCGCACCTCGCACTGCGGTGCTCCAGGTCATCAACGCCCCTGGACCCACCGGCACCCGCTTCGCCATCCTCGCCCTCGCCCTCGGAGGCTTCGGCGTGGGCACCACCGAGTTCGCCTCGATGGGCCTGCTGCCCTTCATCGCCGAGGACTTCGGCGCCTCGATCCCCGCCCTGGCCCACTCCATCTCGCTCTACGCCCTGGGCGTGGTGGTCGGCGCGCCGCTGATCACCACCCTGACCTCCCGGGTGGAGCGTAAGACGCTGCTCCTCGGGCTGATGGCGGCCTTCACCGTCGGCAACGCCCTCTCGGCGGCGGCCCCCACCCTCGACTGGCTCTACGTCGCCCGCTTCCTCTCCGGCCTGCCCCACGGGGCCTACTTCGGGGTGGCCGCGGTGGTGGCCTCCTCCCTCGTGCCGCGCGAGCGGCGGGGCACCGCGGTGGCCCGCGTCGCCCTGGGCCTGACGGTGGCCAACATCGCGGGGGTCCCCCTGGCGGCCGCCCTCGGCGGGGCCCTGGGCTGGCGCTCCGGCTACGGCCTCGTGGTGCTGATCGGCCTGCTGACCGTCGCGGCCCTGGCCGTGTTCGTGCCCAGGACCCGGCAGGGCGGCGGCGTCTCCGTCGCCCAGGAGATCCGCGCGCTGGGCCGCCCCCAGGTCACGCTGACCCTCATCGCGGGGACCGTGGGCTTCGGCGGCATGTTCGCGGTCTACACCTTCATCTCCCCCACCCTCACCGAGCTCACCGGCCTGAGCATCTCGGCGGTGCCGTGGGTGCTGGCCGTGTTCGGCGTGGGCATGACCCTGGGCTCGCTCCTGGTGGGCCCGCTGGTGGACCGCTCGATCGAGAAGACCGTTCTGGGCGCCGGCGCCGTCTCGGCCGTGGCGCTCGTGTTCTTCGGCCTCTTCGCCCACTCGGCCGTCGCGGCCGTGCTCGGCGTGCTGTGGATCGGCGTCATGGGCTCCGTGTTCACCACGTCCCTGCAGATGCGCCTGCTGCGCGAGGCCAAGGACGCCCCCTCCCTCACCGCCGCCATGAACCACGCGGCCTTCAACCTGGCCAAC
>NZ_MKJW01000137.1:0-14273 GCF_001942375.1 Kocuria sp. CNJ-770 | reverse complement strand
CGCGGTCATCGCCGCGGTCCTCCCGGCGGCCCTGGCCCCGGCGGGGCCGCCGCCGGAGCGGGTCGCGTCTCGGTCGCGGGAGCGCCCGCCCGGCCCTCGCCGCGGGGGCCGGACTTGCGCCCGCCCGGCTCGCCGAGGTCCTCGAGCACCTCGGCGTCCAGCCCGGCGTGGGTGCGCTTGGAGCGGGGCAGCCGGCCCTTGGTGCCCTTCGGGATGCCCAGGTCCTCGTACAGGTGCTCCGAGGAGGAGTAGGTCTCCCGCGGCTCGGGGATGCCCAGCTCGAGGGCCTTGTCGATGAGCCGCCAGCGGGGCACGTCGTCCCAGTCCACGAACGTGACGGCGGTGCCCTTGTTGCCGGCGCGCCCGGTGCGCCCCGTGCGGTGCAGGTAGGTCTTCTCGTCCTCGGGGCACTGGAAGTTGATGACGTGGGTGACGTCCTCGACGTCGATGCCGCGGGCGGCGACGTCGGTGGCCACGAGCACGTCGACCTTGTTGTTGCGGAAGGCCCGCAGGGCCTGCTCGCGCGCCCCCTGCCCGAGGTCGCCGTGCAGCGGTGCGGCGGCGAAGCCGCGGGAGATCAGCTCGTCCGCCAGCTTGGCGGCGGCGCGCTTGGTCTTCGTGAAGACGATCGTGCGCCCGCGGCCCTCGGCCTGCAGGATCCGGGCCACGACCTCGTCCTTGTCGAGCTGGTGGGCCCGGTAGACGACCTGCCGGATGTCCTTCTTGGTGGCGCCCTCGTCCGGAGCGGCGGCCCGGATGTGCATGGGCTTGGTCATGTAGCGCCGGGCCATGGCCACCACGGGACCGGGCATCGTCGCGGAGAAGAGCATGGTCTGGCGGACCTCGGGCACCGCCGCGAGCAGCTTCTCGACGTCGGGCAGGAAGCCCAGGTCCAGCATCTCGTCGGCCTCGTCGAGCACCACGGCACGCACCGCGGAGAGGTCGAGGTGGCGCTGCCGGTTGAGGTCGATGAGCCGGCCCGGGGTGCCCACGACCACCTCGACGCCGCGCTGCAGCTCCTCGATCTGGGGTTCGTAGGCCCGGCCGCCGTAGATCGTGGCGACCCGGGCGTCCCGGGTCCGCGCGGCGGTCGAGAGGTCCTGCCCGACCTGGACGGCCAGCTCGCGCGTGGGCACCACGATGAGGGCCTGCGGGGCGCCCGGCTTCTTCAGCTGCTCCCAGCCGGCGTCGCCGCGACCCACCACGCGCTGCACCACGGGGATGCCGAAGCCCAGGGTCTTGCCGGTGCCGGTCTTCGCCTGGCCGATGATGTCCTGCCCGGACAGGGCCACCGGCAGGGTCATGGCCTGGATGGGGAAGGGGTGGACGATGCCTTCGGCGGCGAGGGAGTCCACGATGTCCTGGCGCACCCCGAACTCGCCGAAGCCCTGCGGCAGCGGCTGGGGGTGCTCGTCGGTCTCCACGACGACGTCGGGGGTGCCGGCCGGCGCCGCCCCGCCGGCCGCGAGGTCCTCGGGGACGGTGTCGGTGATGTGGTCGGTGCTGCGGTCGGTGGTGTCTTCGGTCACGATGCGGGTTCCTTCGTTCGGGCACGCCCGCGCCAGGGGCGCGGACCGGGGTCCGGCCTGGGGCCGCCGTGGTGGCGGCCGCCGGGGGCGTGCGGTGGGTGGAAGCCGATCGCGAGCGTGCGCCGCCCCGACCGGGCGCGCCACGGGATCGTGGGACCCGGCTCCGGTCCCGTGCGCGGCCGCCGTGCGGGGCCTGGTCGCCGGGAACGGGGGCGAGAAGGTGTCTGTCGTTCGTGGGATCGCGGGTACGACCGGTCATCCAGTGCGCTTAACAGTGTAGCCCGGCGACCGCGCACACTCCGTGCGGTCGCCGGGCCGGGGTCCGCCGTGCTCGGCGGGCGGGCGCTCAGTCGTCCTTGGTGAAGGGCATGAACCCCACGGGCCGCTTCTGCTCGGCGCCGACGGCGGCGTAGCCGATGACGTTCGCGGGGACGACGGTCACGTTGCCCTTGGCGTCCGTGAGGGTAAGCGGGGTCCCGGAGGAGATGGCCGCGGTGATCTGCTCGACGGCTTCCTGCGCCTCGAGCGCGGAGTCGACGACAATCTCCCTCGCGACGTGCTGAACACCGATCTTGATCTCCATGGGTCCTCCTCGAAAGCGGGGCTGCGGGTGCGTCCCGGTCAGTCTAGGGAGGGGCCTACTCCCAGTCCTCGTCGAGCACCGAGATTCCGCCCCAAGCTAAACGGAAGATCTGCCGCTGGGCCTCGGCCCGCCCGCCGGTGCCCGGGTTGCGGATCCAGTGCACCGCCGCGGTCTGCGCCATGCCGGTCAGGGACCGGGAGACGAGCACCGCGTGCGGGTGGCTGAGCCCCGCGTTGGGCCCGAGCACCGTGGCGATCGCGTCGGCCACCGTCAGGTGGAAGTTCTCGAACCGCTCGGCGACCTCGGGATCCGCGAGCAGGTCCGACTCGAAGATCAGCCGGTGGGCCTCCGGATTGGCCTCCACGAACCCGAAGTAGACGTCCAGCATGGACTCCACCCGCTCGCGGTTGACCTCGCTGCCCCGCAGCGCGGCGACGAGGGCTTCCGAGAGCTCCTGGAGGTAGTAGTCGACGAGCGCCAGGTACAGCTCGCGCTTGCCGGGGAAGTGCTGGTACAGCACCGGTTTGCTCACCTGGGCGGCGTCCGCGATGTCGTCCATCGACGACCCGTGGTAGCCGTTGGAGGAGAACACGGTCAGTGCCGTCTCCAGCAGCTGCCGGCGGCGCGCCTCCCGCGGCAGGCGCGCGGGCGGCCTCTCCTGGTCTCAGTCATGAACCGTTCCTCCTCAACCGGCCGGCGGAGCCGGCCGCACGAAATGCTGCCCTACCCTGCCGCCTTCGGACGGTGGTCGATCTCCGCGGCCGGAGCGGGGGCCGGGGATGCGGTCCGCTCGGCCGGGGCGGCGGGGACCTCGATGCCGTACAGGGCCTCCAGGCCGGTGATGTACTCGTCCTGCCGGCCCTGCGCGGCGAGCTCCCGGGCGCGCACGGTCGGGGTGTGCAGCAGGGAGCGGACCATGCGGCGCATCGCCAGCTCGATCTGCTCCTTCGCGGCCGTGCAGCCGTGGTGGGACGTGACCTTCTCGAGCTCGGCGTCCAGCACGGCCATGGTGTGCCGGCGCAGCGCGACGATCGCGGCGTCCATGTCCCGTCCGTCCTGGCTCGCGGCGAACTCCTGGGCGGCGTGCTCCACGATCCCGGTCGCGGCCTCGACCGACTCCCGGGTCTCCTCGGGGGCGGCCAGGCGCACCGACTCGAGGGTGATCAGGTCCACGCCCGGCAGGTCCGCCACGGCCGGGTCGAAGTCGCGGGTGAGCGCCAGGTCGACGACGGTGCGCGGTCCGGCGGGGAGCGCGGAGGCACCCATGGGGGAGGAGCCGCCGCTGCAGCCGATCACCACGTCGGCGCGCTCCAGGGCGGCGGGCAGCCCCGCGGGCTCCACCGGGGTCCCGCCGCGGTTCTGCGTGAACTGCTCGGCGCGGCCGGACCCGGAGAACACCTCGATGTCGGCGCAGCCGCGGTCGCGCAGGGCGGCCATGGTCGCCCCGGCATAGGCGCCGGTGCCGAACACGAGGGCCCGGCGCGAGGCCCAGGTGCCCGCCGTGACGTCGTCGGCGAGGTCCAGGGCCACGGAGACGATCGAGCGGCCCCTCTCACCCAGCGCGGTCTGCGTGCCGATCTTCCGCGCCGTGCGCGCGGCCGCCTCGAACAGGCGCAGGAGCCGGCCCGAGACGGTCCCCGCCTGTTGGGCGTCGTTGAGCGCCCGCCGGACCTGCCCGGTGATCTCGCGCTCGCCCACGACGGCGGACTCCAGTCCCGAGACGACCGTGAAGAGGTGGCGCGCGGCGCCCGAGTCGGTGAAGACCCGCAGCGAGCCGGTGACGAACTCCGGATCCAGCCCGGAGCGGTAGCCGATCTGTTCGGCGAGCTCGGAGAGGACCTCGTCCAGGGCGGCCCGCGGGGAGGCGCCCGGCGCGGGCTCGAGCTCGCCGTAGAGCTCGAGCCGGTTGCACGTGGACAGGGTGACGGCCCCCTGGAGCCGGCCGGAGCCGACCATCTCCTCGGACAGGCCGAGGGCACCGGTGCTGAGACGCGCAACGGTGTTCAGATCGACGTTCTGGTGGGAGGCGACGAGTGCGAAGAGGACCACAGTCCATTCATACTAGACGGTCACCGCGATTGCGTGCCCCGGTGACGCGTGAGAGGCCGCTCACCCCCGGCGGTGACGCTGCGTCGGCAAACGACGTCGGTGTTCCTTGGCACAATGGAGGCACTATGCCTACCACCCCTGAGACGGCGAGCACGCCGGACACGTCGACCGCAGCCGTTCCCGGGCATCCCACGGGCGGCACCCACCCCTCGGCGGCGTTCGACCGCCTGACCGGATCGCTCGGGGCGCTGCCGGAGCGCCACCCGCTGCGCGCCGCCGGGACGATGGACGCGCCGCTGCTGCAGGCGCTCACCGGCCGCACGCCCGACCGCCGCCCGGTGTGGTTCATGCGGCAGGCCGGCCGCTCGCTGCCGGAGTACCGCAGCCTGCGCCAGGGCACCGCGATGCTCGACGCCTGCCTCGACCCGGCGATGGCCGCCGAGATCACGCTCCAGCCGGTGCGCCGCCACGACGTGGACGCCGCCATCTTCTTCTCCGACATCGTCGTGCCCATGCGCGTGGCCGGCGTGGACGTCGAGATCGTCCCCGGTCGCGGTCCCGTCCTGGAGCACCCCGTCCGCACCGCCGCGGACGTCGCCGCGCTCCCGGAGCTGGCGGACGCCGCCCTGGACCCCGTCCGGGAGGCCGTCGCCCGCACCGTCGCGGAGCTCGGCGCCACCCCGCTGATCGGCTTCGCCGGTGCCCCCTTCACCGTGGCCGCCTACATGGTGGAGGGTGGTCCCTCGCGGGACCACCTCCTGCCGCGCACGATGATGCACGCCGACCCCGCCGCGTGGCGGGCGCTGGCCGAGTGGGCCGCCCGGACCTCCGGGGCGTTCCTGCGCGCCCAGGTCGAGGCGGGCGCCTCGGCCGTGCAGCTGTTCGACTCCTGGGCGGGCTCCCTCTCGCTGGCCGACTACCGGGCGCACGTGCTGGAGCACTCGACGGCCGCGCTCGGGGCCGTGGCCGACCTCGCCGTGCCCCGCGTCCACTTCGGGACCGGCACCGGCGAGCTGCTCCCGGCCATGCGCGACGCCGGGGCGGACGCCGTCGGCGTCGACTACCGGCTGCCCCTCGAGGAGGCCAACCGCCGGCTCGGCGGCCGCACGGTGCTCCAGGGCAACATCGACCCCGCCCTGCTCGCGGCCCCGTGGCCGGTGCTGACCGAGCACGTGCGCGAGGTCCTGCGCGGCGGGGACCGGGCGCCCGGCCACGTCGTGAACCTCGGCCACGGCGTCCCGCCCGGGACCGATCCCCAGGTGCTGACCGATCTCGTGGGCTTCGTCCACGACCAGCCGGTGGAGCGGGCCCCGCGCGAGGGCACACCGTGAGCCCCCGCCCCGCCGGACGGACGGCACCGCCCCGCTCCGCCCTCGTGGTCGGCGGGGGCGTCTCCGGTCTGGTGGCCGCCCACGACCTCGCCGCGCGAGGGCTGCGCGTCACGCTGGTCGAGGCCGAGGACCACCTGGGCGGCGCCGTCGGCGCCCACCAGGTCGCCGGTCTCGTCATGGACTCCGGCGCGGAGTCCTTCGCGACGCGCTCCCGGGCGGTGCCGGACCTCCTGGAGGAGCTCGGGCTGGGCGAGCGCGTGGTGCAGCCCCGCCGGGGCGGCTCCTGGCTGTTCCTGCCCGATGGTGCCGTCCCGGCGCCCGACTCCGGGATCCTCGGCATTCCCGCCGACCCGACCGCCCCGCGGCTGCGGGCGGCCCTCGGCCGCGCGGGCATGCTCCGGGCCGGCCTCGACCGCCGGCTGCCCGCCTTCGTCGGCACGACCGAGCACTCCCTGGGCGGTCTCGTCCGGGCGCGGATGGGGGACCGGGTGCTGGAGCGTCTCGTCGCCCCGTTCACCACGGGCGTGCACTCCGCCCACCCCGACGATCTCGACGTCGACGCGGTGGCGCCCGGCCTGCGCCGGGCCCTGCGCGAGCACGGCTCCCTCGGCGCCGCGGCGGGGGCCCTGCGCCGCGCCGCGCCCGCGGGGGCGAACGTGGCCGGGCTGCGCGGCGGGATGAACGCCCTGTCCGAGGCGCTCGTGCGCGAGCTCGAGCGCGCGGGCGTGAAGCTGGTCACCGACTACGACGTCATCGCCCTGGACCGCGACCCCCGGCGCGAGGGCTGGATGGTCATCCAGCGCCAGCCCCGCCGCGGCGAGAAGACCGCTGTGGCCCGCGGCGAGCTGCTGGTCGTGGCCACGGACGGCGCCACCGCCGTCCGGCTCCTGGCCGGACACCGCCACGAGCTCCAGCGGTTCACCCCGGAACCGGGCCCCCAGGTGGCCCTCGCCACCCTCGTGGTGGACGAGCCGCGCCTGGACGGCGCGCCCCGGGGCACGGGCCTGCTCGTCAGCGAGGACGCCCGCGCGGTGCGCGCCAAGGCCCTGACCCACGCCAGTGCCAAGTGGGACTGGCTGCGGGAGGCCGCCGGCCCGGGCCGGCACGTGCTGCGCCTGTCCTACGGCCGCGCCCAGCCCGACGCCTCCGCGGTGCCCCCCGAGGTCGCCCTGCCCGACGAGCAGCTGATCCGGCTGGCGCTCTCCGACGCCTCGACCCTGATGGGGGTGCCCCTGCGCCCGGCGCAGCTGGTCGGCGCGGACATCGTGCGCTGGCGCTCGGCGCTGCCCCGCGCGGGGGTCGGCCACGCCCGCCGCGTGACGGAGTTCCGCCGGGCGCTGGCGCAGCTGCCCGACGCCGTCGCCGTCGGCGGCTGGCTGGCCGGCACGGGACTCGCCTCCGTCGTCGCCGACACCCGTTCCCAGGTCCGCGCGCTCCTCGCCGAGGCCGGCGTCCCGGAGGCCGCCGCGCCGCCCGGTCCGGAACCGCCCGGACCGACACCGACCCCACCCGACGAAAGGACTGATCCTTGAGCCACGACACCAGGCCGCAGTCGCACGACGGCCGACCCGCCGCCGAGCCCGAACAGGCGCAGGACGGGGGTGCGGAGCAGCTCCACTGGGCCGTCTGGACCGTGTTCGCCCGGCCCGCTGGGCCCTCCGGCGGAGCCTCCGCCGGTTCCGACGGGGCCGCCGCGGAGTTCGACGGCGTCGTCCGGCAGCTGTCCGCCGAGGGCGTGACGCTGCGCGGGGTCTACGACGTCTCCGGCATGCGCGAGGACGCCGACGTCCTGACCTGGCTGCACGGCGAGGACCCCCAGGCGCTGCAGGCGGCGGTCCGCCGGCTGCGCCGCACGGGCCTGCTCGCGGGCACCGCCCAGGTCTGGAACGCGATGGGCGTCCACCGGGACGCCGAGTTCACCCGCAACCACTCCCCGTCCTTCGCCCGTGGAGTCCCGGCCGAGCAGTGGGTGTGCGTCTACCCGTTCGTGCGCTCCTACGAGTGGTACTACATGAACCCCCAGCGCCGCGGCGAGATGCTGCGCAACCACGGCATGGCCGCCCGGGACTACCCCCAGGTGCTGGCCAACACCATCGCCTGCTTCGGGCTCAACGACTTCGAGTGGCTGCTGGCCCTGGAGGCGCCCGAGCTCGTGGACCTCGTGGACGTGATGCGGGCCTTCCGCAACACGGAGGCCCGGCTGCACGTGCGCGAGGAGACGCCCTTCTACACCGGTCGCCGGATCGGCACCGAGGAGATCGCGGAGGTGCTGCGATGACCGCCGAGAACGACCTCTCCCGCGCCCGGGCCCACCCGCCCGAGGACTACGACGCCGTCATCCTCTCCTCCTTCGGGGGCCCCGAGGGCCAGGACGACGTCCTGCCCTTCCTGCGCAACGTCACGAAGGGCCGCGGCATCCCCGACGAGCGGCTCGAGGAGGTCGCCACCCACTACCGGGCCAACGGCGGCGTGAGCCCCATCAACGCCCAGAACCGCGCGCTGCGCTCCGCCCTCGAGGCGGAGCTGCTGGGCCGGGGGATGCACGTGCCCGTGCTCTGGGCCAACCGCAACTGGGCGCCCTACGTGGCCGACGTGGTGCGGGAGTGCCACGCCCGGGGCATGCGCCGGCTGCTGGTGCTGGCCACGAGCGCGTACTCCAGCTACTCCGGGTGCCGGCAGTACCGCGAGGACTACGGCGTCGCGCTCGAAGAGCTCGGCCTGCGGGACGAGATGCACATCGACAAGGTGCACCAGTACTACGACTCCGAGGGGTTCGTGCAGCCCTTCGTCGAAGGCCTCCGGGACGGCCTCGCACAGGTCCGGGAGCGGCTGGGCGCCGAGGGCGGACGGATCGCGATCCTGTTCTGCACCCACTCCATCCCGACCACCGACGCCGAGGCGTCCGGGCCGGCGCGGATGGACTTCGAGGAGAACTCCGCCTACGTGGCGCAGCACCTCGCCGTCGCCCGCACCGTGCTCGAGCGCGTGGGGCCGGAGGAGCTGGGGGACCACACCTGGGACCTCGTCTACCAGTCCCGCTCCGGGCCCCCGCAGGTGCCGTGGCTCGAGCCGGACGTCAACGACGCCCTCGAGGAGGTCGCCGGGCGCGGGGTCGCCGGTGCGGTGCTGGTGCCGCTGGGCTTCGTCTCCGACCACATGGAGGTCAAGTGGGACCTCGACACGGAGGCCCTCGAGACCTGTGAGCGGCTGGGCCTGCCGGCCGTCCGCACCCCCACCGCCGGCACGCACCCGGCCTTCGTGTCCGGGCTGGCCGACCTCGTCGAGCAGCGGGTCGCCGGCCGCGCCGCGCCGCCGCGGGTCTCCGCGTGCGCCCAGGGCACGTGGTTCGACGACTGCGCCCCGGACTGCTGCGTCAAGGTGCTGCGGGGCGCCGCCGGCCCGCGCCCGACCATCGCCCAGCGTCCCGAGGGCGACCCGATCCCCGTCGATCTCGACGAGTCCGGGGAGGTGCGGTACGCGTGACGGCCGAGACCGCCGCGGACCGGCCCGTCCTCCGGGTCGGGACCCGCGGCTCCCAGCTGGCCCTGACCCAGACCGGCACGGCCGCGCACGCCGTGGCGGCCGCGGGCGGACTCGAGCCGGAGCTCGTCACGATCCGCACGGAGGGTGACGTCCTGACCGGCCCGCTCTCCCAGATGGGCGGCACCGGGGTCTTCGCCACGGCGCTGCGCGCGGCGCTGCTGGCCGGCTCGGTGGACCTGGCCGTGCACTCGCTCAAGGACCTGCCCACCACCCCCGTGCCCGGTCTCGAGGTGGCCGCGGTGCCGGAGCGGGAGGACCCCCGCGACGCCCTGTGCGCCCGCGACGGCCTCACCCTGGCGCAGCTGCCGGCCGGGGCGAAGGTCGGCACGGGCTCGCCGCGGCGGGCGGCGCAGGTGCGCGCCGCCCGCCCGGACCTGGAGATCGTGGACATCCGCGGCAACGTCGGCACCCGCCTGGCGCGTGTGGCCCCCGGCGACCTCGACGCGGTGGTCCTCGCCGCCTCGGGGCTGCACCGGCTGGGCCGGCAGGACGCGATCACCGAGCTGATCGACCCGTCCGTGATGCTCCCGGCACCGGGCCAGGGCGCCCTGGCCCTGGAGTGCCGGACCGAGGACGCCGCCGGGGACGCTCCGCTGGCCACCGCCCTGGCCGCGGTGGACCACCTGGAGACGCGGCTCGCCGTGACCGCCGAGCGGGCGCTGCTGACCCGTCTCGAGGCCGGGTGCGCCGCCCCCGTCGGCACCTACGGGAGGATCCGGGGCGACGAGCTGGTGCTCGACGTGGTCGTGGCCGACCCGGACGGCAGCCGGGTGCTGCGCCGCGACGGCAGCACGGCGGAGCGCACCGTCGACGCCGCCCGGGACCTCGGCACCCGGCTGGCCGACGAGCTGCTCGCCGACGGCGCCGGCCGGCTGGCCCGGTTGACGCTCTGAGACCCGTGCCGCGCCCCGGCCACGACGACCGCTCCGGTGCCCTGCGCGGGGCCCGGGTCGTCGTCACGCGCTCCGCCGGGCGGGCCCGGGAACTCGTGGCGCTGCTGCGCGCGGACGGGGTCCGCGTCCGGCTCGCGCCGCTGCTCGAGCCGACCCTGCCGGCGGACACCGCGGCGCTGTCCGCGCTGCTGGACCGCGCGGCGGCGCCCGGTCCCGCGGGGCGCACCTGGCTGGCGGTGACCTCGGTCAACACCGTGCGCGCCTTGCAGGCCGTCACCGGGACCTCCGGTCCGCCCGGGCTCGGGCCGCGGCTGGCCGCGGCCCGGAGCGCGGGACTGCGCGTGGCGGCGGTGGGGGACGCCACGGCCGCCGCCCTCGCGGACGCCGGGCTGGCCCCGGACCTCGTCCCCGGCACGGCGCACTCGGCCGCGGGGCTGCTCGCGGACTGGCCGGCCGAAGCGGCCCCCGGCACCGTGCTGCTGCCACTCTCCGGCCGGGCCCGGCCGACCCTCGAGGCGGGCCTCGCCGCGAAGGGGTACCGTGTCCTCACGGCCACGGCCTACGACACGGTCCCGTGGCCGGCCCCGGAGCCCCTCGTGCCGGAGACGGCGGCGGACGCCGCCGCCGTGCCGACGCTGGACCGGGCCGGGCTGCTGGCGGCCCTGGCCGCCGGCGAGGCCGACGCAGTGGTGCTCACCGCGCCCTCCCACCTCGCCGAGCTGGTGGGCGAGGACCCCGCCGTGCTGGCGGGCACCGCGCTCGTGGCCATCGGCGAACCGACCCGGCAGGCGGCCGCCGACCGCGGCCTGACCGCCCACGCGGCGGACCGTCCCACCCCGGAGGCGGTCCGCGCCGCCCTCGCCCGCGCCCTCGCGGACCCCGGCGGGCCGCGGCGCCCGGCACCGACGACACCGACGACATCCCCGACCGAGGAGACGACTCCCGTGACCGACCGAACCCCGCGCTACGACCTCGTGTCCCGGCCCCGCCGGCTGCGCACCACACCCGCCGTCCGGCGCCTGGCCGCCCAGACCCGGGTGCACCCGTCCGACCTCATCCTCCCGGTGTTCGTGCGGGAGGGACTCACCGAGCCCGCCCCGCTCGGCTCCATGCCGGGCGTCGTCCAGCACTCCATGGACTCGCTCCGCCGCGCCGCGGCCGAGGTCGCGGCCAAGGGACTGGGCGGGATCATGCTCTTCGGCGTGCCCGCGCAGCGGGACGCCCGGGGCAGCGCGGGGTGCGACCCCGAGGGCGTCCTGAACCGTGCCCTGCGCGCCGTGCGCGCCGAGGTCGGCGACGACACCGTGGTCATGGCAGACCTGTGCCTCGACGAGTTCACCGACCACGGGCACTGCGGCGTCCTGGCCGAGGACGGGACCGTGGACAACGACGCGACCCTGGAGATCTACGGCCGGATGGCCGTGGCGCAGGCCGAGGCGGGCGCCCACGTGCTCGGCCCCTCCGGCATGATGGACGGCCAGGTCGGGGTGATCCGTACCGCCCTCGACGAGGCGGGCCGGCCCGACGTGGCCGTCCTGGCCTACTCCGCGAAGTACTCCTCGGCGTTCTACGGCCCCTTCCGGGAGGCGGTGGACTCGCAGCTGCAGGGCGACCGGCGCACCTACCAGATGGACCCCGCCAACCGGCGCGAGGCGCTGCACGAGCTGCAGCTGGACCTGGACGAGGGCGCCGACATGGTCATGGTCAAACCTGCCATGAGCTACCTCGACATCCTGCGCGACGTCGCCGAGGTCTCCCCGGTGCCCGTCTCCGCGTACCAGATCTCCGGGGAGTACGCCATGATCGAGGCCGCCGCGGCCAACGGGTGGATCGACCGGCGGGCCGCCGTCCAGGAGTCCGTGCTCTCCATCCGCCGCGCGGGGGCCGACTCCGTGCTGACCTACTTCGCCGTCGAGCTCGCGGATTGGTTCCGCGAGGAGAACGGCCTCTCCTGAACCCCATCCTCCCCCGAGCCGGCACCCCCGGCGAAAGGAAGCAGACAGAACCCATGAGCGTTTCCCAGGAACTCTTCGACCGAGCCCGCAAGGTCATGCCCGGCGGGGTCAACTCGCCGGTGCGCGCCTTCGCCTCCGTGGGCGGCACCCCGCCGTTCATCACCGCCGCCAAGGGCCCGTACCTCACCGACGTCGACGGCCGCGAGTACGTCGACCTCGTCAGCTCGTGGGGGCCGGCCCTCATCGGCCACTCCCACCCCGCGGTCATCGAGGCCGTGCACGAGGCCGTGGAGCGGGGCCTGTCCTTCGGGGCGACCACCCGCGGCGAGACCGAGCTCGCCGAGCTGGTCGTCGACCGGATCGGCGCGATCGACGAGCTGCGCATGGTCTCCACCGGCACCGAGGCGGCCATGACCGCGATCCGCCTGGCGCGCGGCGTGACCGGCCGGGACCTGATCGTGAAGTTCGCCGGCTGCTACCACGGCCACGTGGACTCCCTGCTCTCCGAGGCGGGCTCCGGCGTCGCGACCCTGGCCCTGCCCGGCTCGGCCGGGGTCACCGCGGCCACCGCCGCCGAGACCCTCGTGCTGCCCTACAACGACCTCGCCGCCGTGGAGGAGGCCTTCGCCGCCCATCCCGGCCGGATCGCGGCCGTCATCACCGAGGGCGCACCCGCCAACATGGGCGTCGTGACGCCCCTCGAGGGCTTCAACGCGGGGCTGCGCCGGCTCACGCGCGAGCACGGCGCGCTGATGATCTTCGACGAGGTGCTGACCGGCTTCCGTGTGCACGAGGCCGGATACTGGGGCCTCACCGCGGCCGGCGAGGACGGCTGGGAGCCGGACCTGTTCATGTTCGGCAAGGTCATCGGCGGCGGGCTGCCCGCGGCCGCGGTGGGCGGCCGCGCCCAGGTGATGAACCACCTGGCGCCGCTGGGTCCCGTCTACCAGGCGGGCACGCTGTCCGGGAACCCGGTGGCGATGGCCGCGGGCGCGGCGACGCTTCGCACCGCGGACCGGATCGCCTACCAGACCGTCGACCGCCGGTCGGCCCAGCTGCAGGAGGCCGTGCGCGCCGCGCTGGACGAGGCCGGGGTGGACCACTCGATCCAGTCGGCGGGCAACCTGTTCTCGGTGTCCTTCGGCACCGCGGCCACGGGCGTGCGCGACTACGCGCAGGCCAGGGCGCAGGAGACGTTCCGCTACCCGGCCTTCTTCCACGCGATGCTGGACCAGGGCGTGTACCTGCCCCCGTCCGTGTTCGAGGCGTGGTTCCTCTCCGCCGCCCACGACGACGCCGCCATGGACCGGATCGTCTCCGCCCTGCCCGCGGCCGCGCGGGCCGCCGCCGAGGCCCGGCCGGCCGCCTGAGCGAGGACCGCGCCGGGGACGCTCAGGCGTCCTCGGGGCGGCGCAGCGGCCAGGCGCCGTCCACCACGGCGTCGGGTCGGGTGCGCCGGAAGTACTCCTGCAGGCTCGCGGCCTGCTCCGCCGCCCAGCCCACCTGGTCCTCGTGGAGCTCGGCGGCCGGGCGCACGAGCTCGCGGAACCGCCGCGCCATCAGCACCGCGAGCCGCTCGGTGGCCACCGAGTCCGCCGCCGAGGTGTGCGCGGCGGTGAGCTCGACCCCGTACTCCTCGCACAGCGCCCCGAGGGTGCGCTTGCCGCGCCGGTACCGGTGCACCTGCTTGTTCAGGACGTAGGGGTCGAGCACCGGGAACGGCTGCGGCACCTCGACACCGTGCCGGCGCCCCTCGTGGGCGAGGACCGTGAAGTCGTAGGAGGCGTTGAACACTAGCACGGGCGTCCCGGCCGCGAACAGCTCGGCCAGGACCCCGGCGATCTCCGTGACCACGTCGGCCGCCGGCCGGCCCTCGGCGCGGGCCTGCTCGGTGCTCACCCCGTGCACGGCCGCCGCCTCCTCCGGGATCTCCACCCCCGGGTCCGCCAGCCACTCCCACTGGTCCGTCACCGTGCCGGAGGCGTCGGTGCGCACGACGGAGGCCGTGACGATGCGGGCGGTGTGCGGGTCCCGTCCGGTCGTCTCCAGGTCGAAGGCCGCCCGCGGACCCTCGGTCCACGCCGGGGCGGCGCCGGGCGCGACCGGCGGAGGGTCGAGCTCGAACAGGACGTCCTGCTCCGCGTCGGCGCCGGCCGCCGAGGGCGCCGTCGCCGGGGCGCGCCAGCGGCGCGGCGTCGAACAGGGGAGGCTGGTCGGTGGGCTCGGCAGGGCGTGAGGGCGAGGACATGGACCCACCGTACCGGCCCCTCGGACCCGCCACGCCGCGCCGCCGGGCACGGCCGGCCGTGCCCGGCGGCGGATCCGCCCCCGTGCCGCACGGGCCCGGCGGTGCACGGTCGCGGCCACGGCGGTGCCCGCCGAGCGGCGCC
>NZ_MKJW01000136.1:0-14636 GCF_001942375.1 Kocuria sp. CNJ-770 | reverse complement strand
AGGGACTTCCCGATGCTGGTGGACCAGTACCGGCTGGGCCGGCTGGACCTCGACGGGTTCGTGAGCGAGCGGATCGGTCTGGGCGACGTCGAGGAGGCCTTTGCGAAGATGAAGGCCGGCACCGTCCTGCGCTCCGTCGTGGAGATCCCCCGGGGCGGGACCGGCCCCGAGGAGAGCGACGCCGTGGACGCCGCCGCCGCACCGGCAGGAGCGGCCCGATGACCGAGCAGCAGGCCGCGCCGCAGCGCGCCGACGCCTCCGGCCGGGTGAAGGTCGAGCATCTGGTGACCTCCGGGACGTTCTCCCTGGACGGGGGCACGTGGGAGGTCGAGAACAACGTGTGGCTCGTCGGCGACGACGAGCGGTGCCTGGTGATCGACCCCGCCCACGACCCCTCGGCCGTGGTCCGGGCGGTGGCCGGACGCACCGTGGTGGCCGTCCTGCTCACGCACGGCCACGACGACCACATCCGCGCCGTGCGCGAGGTCGCCGACGAGGTGCGGGCGCCGGTGTACCTGCATCCGGCCGACACGATGCTGTGGGAGCAGGTCT
Source organism: Kocuria sp. CNJ-770 (assembly GCF_001942375.1). Classification (NCBI taxonomy): domain Bacteria; kingdom Bacillati; phylum Actinomycetota; class Actinomycetes; order Micrococcales; family Micrococcaceae; genus Kocuria; species Kocuria sp. CNJ-770. The sequence continues at coordinate 14,084 of NZ_MKJW01000136.1, read as the reverse complement.
ATCCGTCCGCCCTCTTCGACCGGGCCATCGACGACGGGGACACCTTCGCGCTGGACGGGGTGCGGCTCACGGCCGTGCACACCCCCGGCCACTCCCCGGGCTCGGTGTGCTTCCACGCACCGGAGCTGGGCGAGCACGGCGTCGTGTTCTCCGGGGACACCCTGTTCCAGGGCGGGCCCGGGGCCACCGGCCGCTCCTACAGCGACTTCGGCACGATCATCGGGTCGATCCGCGAACGGCTGCTGACCCTCCCGCCGGAGACCGAGGTGCTCACCGGGCACGGGGATCCCACCACGATCGGGGCCGAGGCCCCGCACCTGCAGGAGTGGATCGACCGCGGCCACTGAGCCGGGAGAGCCGTCTGCCGGCACCCTGCAGGACCGATCCCCCCGGAGGCACCCGCCTCCGGGGGGACCTGTCGTTCGGGGCCCGGCCCGAACGGCGGGACCCGCTGGTCCTGCCGCCGCCAGCCGTACGGGGCGCAGGGCAGCCGTACGGGCCCCAGGCAGGCGAAAGAGCCTCCGTGGTGGGTGCGGACACCCACCACGGAGGCTCTCGAGGCGCGGGCGGCCGCCGGTCAGCGCAGGACGACGGTGCGGTTCCCGTGCAGGATGACCCGCCCCTCGCAGTGCCACCGGACGGCGTCGGAGAGGGCCTTGCACTCGGTGTCGCGGCCGGCGGCCACGAGGTCCTCGGGGCCGAAGGTGTGGTCCACGGTCACCACCTGCTGGGCGATGATCGGGCCCTCGTCCAGCTCGGCGTTGACGTAGTGCGCCGTGGCGCCCACGGTCTTCACCCCGCGGTCGTAGGCCTGGTGGTAGGGCTTGGCGCCCTTGAATGACGGCAGGAACGAGTGGTGGATGTTGATCACCCGTCCTTCCATCCGGGTGGCCAGCGAGTCGCTGAGCACCTGCATGTAGCGGGCCAGGACCACGAGATCCACCTCGAAGCGGTCCACCAGCTCCAGCAGGCGCGCCTCCGCCGCGGGCTTGGTGTCCCGGGTGACGGGCACGTGGAAGAACGGGATGCCGTGCCACTCCACCAGGCGCTGGTGGTCCCGGTGGTTGGAGACGACCGCGACGATGTCCACGGGCAGCTCGCCCGTGCGGGCCCGGAAGAGCAGGTCGTTGAGGCAGTGGCCGAACTTGGAGACCATCACCAGCACCCGCCGCTTCGCCTGGTGCTCGTTGAGCTCCCAGCGCATGCCGAACCGCTCGGCCACCGGTGTCAGGTCCTGCCGCAGGCTCTCCGCGTCGAGCGCCTCGCCCGTGGCCGGGGCCACGTGGACGCGCATGAAGAAGTGGCCGAGCCGGCGGTCGTCGAACTGGGTCAGTTCCACGATGTTGCAGCCGTGCTCCAGCAGCACGCCGCTGACGGCGTGCACGATCCCCGGCTTCTCGGGGCAGTCGAGGGTCAGCACCAGCTCGGTCGTGGAGGGTGCGGTGAGCACCGTCTCCGGCTGCAGGTGCGGTTCAGCATTCGACGACGTTGACGGCCAGTCCACCACGGGAGGTCTCCTTGTACTTGATCTTCATGTCCTTGCCGGTCTCGCGCATGGTCTTGATGACCTGGTCGAGCGAGACCGTGTGCTCGCCGTCGCCCTGGAGGGCGAGGCGCGCGGCATTGATGGCCTTGACGGAGGCGATCGCGTTGCGCTCGATGCACGGGATCTGCACGAGCCCGCCCACCGGGTCGCAGGTCAGCCCGAGGTTGTGCTCCATGCCGACCTCGGCGGCGTTCTCCACCTGCTCCGGGGTGCCGCCGAGGACCGCGCACAGGCCTGCGGCGGCCATGGAGCAGGCCGATCCCACCTCGCCCTGGCAGCCCATCTCCGCGCCGGAGATGGAGGCGTTCTCCTTGATGAGGATGCCGACGGCCGCCGCCGTCAGCAGGAACTCCACCACGCCGTCCTCGTCCGCCCCGGCGATGAACCGGGCGTAGTAGTGCAGCACGGCGGGAATGATGCCCGCCGCCCCGTTGGTCGGGGCGGTCACGATCCGTCCGCCGGAGGCGTTCTCCTCGTTGACCGCCAGGGCGTAGAGGTTGATCCACTCCATGGCCTGCAGCGGATCCGACGCCGGCCGGTCAGGATCGGCGGCGGCGGCCGCCTCGGCCTCCCGCAACCGGGTCCGCAGGGCCGGCGCCCGGCGGCGGACCTTCAGTCCTCCGGGCAGCCGGGCCTCCGTGCGCGTGCAGCCGTTCTCCACGCACTCCTGCATCACGGACCAGATGTGCAGCAGGCTCGAGCGGAGCTGCTCCTCGCTGCGCCAGGACAGCTCGTTGGCGAGCATGATCCCGGCGATCGAGGTCCCCTCGCGCCGGCAGTGCTCCAGGAGCTGCCGGCCGGTGCTGAAGGGAAAGGGCACCTCGGTGGTGTCCTGGACGATGCGGTCCGCCCCGGACACGTCACCGTCGACCACGAATCCGCCGCCGACCGAGTAGAAGGTGCGCTCCCGCACCAGCTCGCCGTCCGTCCCGTAGGCCAAGAACGCCATGCCGTTGGGATGCGCCGGCAGCGACTTGCGCCGGTGCATCACGACGTCCTCGGCGCGGTCGAAGGAAATCGGGTGGGTCCCTCCCAGGCACAGCTGCCCGCGCTCCGTGCTCGACCGCACCCGGGCGTCGGCCGTGTCGGTGTCCACGGTCTCCGGGTCCTCACCCTGCAGGCCCAGGATCACGGCCTTGTCCGAGCCGTGCCCGTGCCCGGTGGCCCCGAGCGAGCCGAACAGCTCGGACCGGACCCGGGAGACCGAGCCGAGCAGACCGTCCCCGGCCAGGCCCTCCGTGAACAGCCGGGCGGCCCGCATCGGCCCCACCGTGTGGGACGAGGAGGGGCCGATGCCGACGGAGAACAGGTCCAGGACGGACAGGGCCATCAGGGAACCTCGGGAGCCGCGTACTCCGTCATGGCGTCCAGCAGCCAGCGGGCCGTGTAGTCGGCGAAGGAGGCCCGCGGCAGGAGCCGGTAGACCTGCTCGGCGGTCTGCCACAGCAGCACCTGCACCGGTCCGAGGGTCGTGGCCACGGCGGTCCCCGGCCCGAAGGCCCGCGGGTGCAGGTCGATCGGGCAGCCCTTCTCGAGCACGGCCCGGGCCGAGGGCCCGGACAGCTCCAGCGTGGTGCGGTTGGCCGACAGGTCCACGGCCTGTCCCGGCTCGCTGCCCAGGGCCCGGGCCAGCCCGGCGGCGGTGCCCGCGTCGTCGGCGGCGGCCTCACGGAGGTCGCTCCCCGCGGAGCCGATCGCCGCGGGCCCGGCGCCCTCGGGACCGACGAGCAGGAACTCGTCGGGGCCCTGCCACAGCACGGCGGTGCCGTCCGGGGAGCCGGTGACCTGCCCGTGGCCGCCGGGCAGGGGAACCCCCGCCGCGGCGGTCACGGACTCGGCCGCCGCGGTGCCGGGGACCACCCGCAGGCCCACCATGGTGAGGTAGGGGACCTCGCGCAGGGCCACGCCCCGCTCGCCCGGCACCGTCCGCTCGTGCATCTGCTGCGCGAGGTGCGCGAGCGGGCTGCGACGCAGTGCCGTGGTGTCGGTGACGTCGTCGGTCAGGAGCTGATCAGCCATCTCGGCGCTTCCCTTCGGGGTCGTAGAGCACGGGTTCGGCGAGCACCACGTCCACCAGTTCCCCGTCGAGCGGGGCCTGGAGCGTCTCGCCGATGCGGTTGCGGCCGTTCTTCACCAGCGCCAGGCCGAACGTGCGCCCCAGGGCGGCGCTGCGGTAGCTGGAGGTCACGTGGCCCTCCATGGGCACGGGGCCCTCCTGCGGCGTGACGGGCGTGCCGTGGACGATCAGCTGAGCGCCCTCCGGCAGGCGGCGTTCCGGGTCCACGGGCAGCACGGCCACGAGCTGCTTGCGGTCGTCGCTGGTGGCACTGGGCCGGTCGTAGGAGCGCTTGCCGATGAAGTCCTTGGTCTTGGACACCACCCAGTCCATGCCCAGGTCCTGCGGGGTGACGGTGCCGTCGGTGTCCTGGCCCACGATCGGGAAGGCCTTCTCCGCGCGCAGCACGTGCATCGTCTCCGTGCCGTAGGGGGTGATGCCGAACTCCTCCCCGGCCGCGGCCACGGCCTCCCACACGGCGAGCCCGTACCAGCCGGCCACGTTGATCTCGAAGGCCAGCTCCCCGGAGAAGGAGATGCGGCAGATCCGCGCCGGGATCCCCGAGGCCAGCGTGGTCTCGCGGAAGGCCATGAACGGGAACGCGTCCTGGGAGACGTCCAGCTCCGGGGCCAGCTTCGCGATCACGTCCCGGGACCGCGGGCCGACGACGGCGACGGTCGCCCACTGCTCCGTCACGGAGGTGCACACCACGTCGAGCTCGGGCCACTCGGTCTGCGACCACTCCTCGAGCCACTCCAGCACCTTGGCGGCCCCACCGGTGGTCGTGGTCATCAGGTAGCGGTCCTCGTCCAGGCGCAGCGTGACGCCGTCGTCGAACACCATGCCGTCGGCGGTGCACATCACGCCGTAGCGGCCCATGCCGGCCTTGAGCTTCTTGAACGCGTTCGTGTAGACCCGGTTCAGGAACTCCCCGGCGTCCTTGCCCCGGATCTCGATCTTGCCCAGGGTGGTGGCGTCCATGAACCCGACGCTCTCGCGCACGGCGGCGCACTCGCGCAGCACGGCGGTGTCCATGTCCTCCCCGGCCTGCGGGTAGTACCAGGGCCGCTTCCACTGCCCGACGTCCTCGAACAGCGCCCCGCGCGCCACGTGCCACTCGTGCATCGGGGTGCGGCGGGCGGGGTCGAACAGCTCGCCGCGCTGTCGGCCGGCGAGCGCGGCGAAGGCCACCGGGGTGTAGGGGGCGCGGTAGGTGGTGGTGCCGATCCCGCCGACGTCCTCGGTGTTCAGGGCCGCGGCGATCACGCCGATGGCGTTGACCCCCGAGGTCTTGCCCTGGTCGTTGGCCGTGGAGATGGAGGTGTAGCGCTTCACGTGCTCCACCGATCGCATCCCCGCCCCGACCGAGCGCAGGACGTCGGCCACGGTCTGGTCCCGCTGCAGGTCCACGAAGTGGTGCCGCCACTCGGCGGGCTCCCCGGTGCGGCCGGGCACGAGCCACAGCGGGCGCACGGGCGCGGACTCCACGCTCTCCGCCCGGGGGGTCTCGGGGCTGCCCTCGAAACCGGCCCGGCGGGCCGCCTCGGCGCCGGCCGCCGCGCCCTCGGTCAGGCACCAGGCCAGGTCGGTGGTGCCGTTGAGGGCTCCGGCGGTCTGCTGGCCCGGCACGGGAGCGGCGGGGACGAAGGCGGCGAGCCGCTCGTTCCAGGTGAGCTTTCCCTGGCGCTGGCTGTGCAGGTGCACCACGGGGGTCCAACCGCCGGAGACGGCCAGCAGGTCGGCCTGGATGGTCCGCGGCGATCCCGTCAGGCCGCCGCGGTCGTCGACGGCGCTGACGACGACGCCGCTGACGCGCCCGCCCTCGCCCTCGCCGAGGGTGTCGACCACGGCGCTGCCGCTGAACAGCGGCACCCCGGTGCCGGCCACGACCGCGGCCGGGGCCCCGTGGACGTCCTCGCGGGAGTCGACCACGGCGGCGACGTCCACGCCCGCGGCCACGAGGTCCGCGACCACGGCGTAGGCGGAGTCGTTGGTGGTGGCCACCACCACCCGCGAGCCCGCGGCCACGCCGTACCGATTGAGATAGGTGCGCACGGCGCCGGCGAGCATGATCCCCGGGCGGTCGTTGTTCTCGAAGACGACCGGCCGTTCGTGGGCCCCGGTGGCCAGCACCACCTGGCGGGCGCGCACGTGCCAGATCCGCTCCCTGGAGACCGCCGGGGAGGGAGGTCCGCCGAGGTGGTCGGTGCGGCGCTGGACGGCCACGACGTAGTTGGCGTCATAGCTGCCGATCACCGTGGTGCGCTGCAGGACCGTGACCTCCGGGGCGTCGGCCAGCGATGCGGCGGTCTCGGACACCCAGGTGCGGGCCGGCACGCCGTCGACGACCTCGTCCCGCCCGGACAGCAGGGAGCCGCCGGCCTCGGGCTGCTCGTCCAGCAGCATCACCCGCGCTCCGGAGCGGGCCGCCTCCCGGGCCGCGGTCAGCCCGGCGGGCCCGGCCCCGACGACCAGCACGTCCGTGTGGACGTACTTGCGGTCGTACACGGCCCGGTCCTTGCGCGGGTCCAGCCGGCCCAGACCGCGGAGGTAGCCGGCGGAGAGCCCGTCGTTCAGCTCCACGGACGTGGCCGGGAGCATGGACTCGTCGACGTCCACGCCCGACCGGGCGCCGACCTTCACGAGCGCGTTGGGCTCCTCGACGCCGGCGGCCAGGATCCCGCGCGGACGGCCCAGGTACATGGAGTCCCCGCAGGTGATCCGGCCGGCGGCGAGCAGGGCCGAGGCGAGGGTGTCCCCGGCGTAGCCGGAGACCTGCTCGCCGTCGAAGGTGAAGCTCAGCGGCTTCGTGCGGTCGATGCTGCTCGCGGCGCTGCGCTCCGGCGGCAGGCGGTAGGTCTGGTCGGTCACCGGACTCCTCCGATCTGCGGGGCGGTCTCGCCCATGCGGTAGACGGCCGCGATCTCGTAGGTCACGGTGTTGCGCACCACGTTGAACCAGCGACGGCACCCGGCGGTGTGCGCCCATCGCTCGGCGAGCAGGCCCTTGGGGTTGTTGCGGTAGAAGAGGTACTCGGCCCACTCCTGGTCGGAGAGCCGGGAGGGGTCCTCGGGGTAGGGCACGTGCGCCTCCCCGCCGTACTGGTACTCGGTCTCGTCGCGTGGCCCGCAGTAGGGGCACTCGATCAGCAGCATGGTGTTCCTGCCTCCTGGTGGGCGGGTCAGTGGGCCACGGCGGCGGCGCCGTGCTCGTCGATGAGGATCCCGGTCTCGAACCGCTCCAGGGAGAACGGCTCGTTGAGCGGGTGGGCTTCGTCCGTGGCGATGGTGTGGGCGAAGGAGTAGCCGGCGCCCGGCGTGCCCTTGAACCCGCCCGTGCCCCATCCGCAGTTGACGTAGAGCTGGTCCACCGGCGTCCTGGACACGATCGGGGAGGCGTCCAGGGTGACGTCCACGATCCCGCCCCAGGTGCGCAGCACGTGCGCCCGGGCGAAGATCGGGAACAGCTCCACGGCCGCGGCCATCTGCTCCTCGATCACGTGGAAGGCCCCGCGCTGGCCGTAGCCGGTGTAGGCGTCCACCCCGGCGCCCATCACCAGCTCGCCCTTGTGGGCCTGGGAGACGTAGACGTGCACGTGGTTGGACATCACCACCGTCGGGTGGACCGGCTCGTGCAGCTCCGAGACGAGGGCCTGCAGCGGGTGGGACTGGATGGGCAGCCGGAACCCGGCCAGCTCCGCCAGCACCGAGGAGTGCCCGGCCCCGCAGAGCCCCACCTTGCCCGCGTGGATGGTGCCCCGGGAGGTCTCCACCCCGACCACCCGGTCACCGTCCTTCAGGAAGCCGGTGACCTCGCAGTTCTGGATGATGTCCACGCCGAACTCGTCGCACTTGCGCGCGAAGGCCCACGCGACGTGGTCGTGCTTGGCGATCCCGGCGCGGGCTGGTAGGTCGCCCCCATCACGGGATAGCGCAGGTCGTCGTCGACGTTGATGATCGGGCACAGTTCCTTGACCTGGTCCGGGGTGATCCACTCCGCGTCGATGCCGTTGAGCTTGTTCGCGTTGACGCGGCGCACGGACTCGCGCACGTCGCCCAGGGTGTGGGCCAGGTTCATCACCCCGCGCTGGGAGAAGAGGAAGTCGTACTCCAGCTCCTCCGGCAGCTGCTCCCACAGCTTCAGGGAGTGCTCGTACATCGCCGCGGACTCGTCCCACAGGTAGTTGGACCGGATGATCGTGGTGTTGCGGGCCATGTTCCCGCCGGCCAGCCACCCGCGCTCGAGCACCGCGATGTTGGTCATCCCGTGGTTCTTGGCCAGGTAGTAGGCGGTGGCCAGCCCGTGCCCGCCACCGCCGACGATGACGGCGTCGTAGGAGGTCTTCGGGTCCGGGTTGTGCCAGAGGAAGTCCGGGTGCTCCGGAAGCAGATCGGCCATTACGACACTCCGTTCAGGATGGAGGAGGCCCGCTCCGCGGCGGACAGCTCGTCGGAGGAGGCCTCGACGGCCGGCTCCTCCGCCCGGGGCCGGCCGAGCGGGGACAGGTCCGGGTACAGGGGGAAGGCCTCGGCCAGGGCCGTGACGCGTCCGCGCAGCCGCTCGGTGAGCTCCTCGGTGAGCGGCTGGATCAGCGCCTGGGCGATGATGTCGGCGACCTCGGTGAACTCGGCGGCGCCGAAGCCGCGCGTGGCCAGGGCCGGGGTGCCGATCCGCAGCCCGGAGGAGACCATCGGCGGGCGCGGGTCGAAGGGCACGGCGTTGCGGTTGACCGTGATCCCGATGCGGTGCAGGCGGTCCTCGGCCTGCTGGCCGTCGAGCTCGGAGTCGCGCAGGTCCACGAGCACCAGGTGCACGTCGGTGCCGCCGCTGACCAGGCTGATCCCGGTGGCCATCACGTCGGGGGAGAGCAGCCGGAGGGCGAGGATCTCGGCGCCCTCCAGGGTGCGGGCCTGGCGCTCCCGGAACTCCTCGCCGGCGGCGTACTTGAAGGCCACCGCCTTGGCCGCGACCACGTGCTCCAGCGGGCCGCCCTGCTGGCCGGGGAACACCGCGGAGTTGATCTTCTTCGCCAGCTCCTGCTTGCACAGGATCACCCCGCCCCGCGGACCGCCGAGCGTCTTGTGGGTGGTCGTGGTCACCACATCGGCGTACGGCACGGGGGAGGGGTGCAGCCCCGCGGCGACCAGGCCCGCGAAGTGGGCCATGTCCACCATCAGGTAGGCCCCGACACTGTCGGCGATCCGGCGGAACTCGGCGAAGTCCAGGTGGCGGGGGTAGGCGGACCAGCCGGCCACGATGAGCTGGGGCCGGTGCTCGAGCGCGAGCCGCTCCACCTCCGCCATGTCGATGAGGTGGTCGTCCGCGGCGACGCCGTAGGCGGCCACCTTGTAGAGCCTGCCGGAGAAGTTGAGCTTCATCCCGTGGGTCAGGTGCCCGCCGTGGGCCAGGTCCAGTCCCAGGATCGTGTCCCCGGGCGTGAGCAGGGCGTGCATCACCGCGGCGTTGGCCTGGGCCCCGGAGTGCGGCTGGACGTTGGCGTGCTCGGCGCCGAACAGGGCCTTGATCCGGTCGATGGCCAGCTGCTCGACGATGTCCACGTGCTCGCAGCCGCCGTAGTAGCGCCGGCCCGGGTAGCCCTCGGCGTACTTGTTGGTGAGCACCGAGCCCTGCGCCTCCATGACCGCGGCCGGGGCGAAGTTCTCCGAGGCGATCATCTCCAGCGTGGACTGCTGACGGATCAGCTCCTGGTCGATGGCCGCCGCCACCTCCGGGTCGGCGTCGGCCAGGCGAGTGTTCAGATCGGGCATCCCTGAGCTCCTAAGCGAGTCGCATTCAGCGGCTGATACGAGTTTGATATATCAGCTGTGGTTCAAAGGTATGCTAGGCCTGGAGAGGTGTCAACGGATGACGGCACGCGTCCCGCGGCCTCCGTGTCGGACCCGAACGAGGAGTGAAGCCATGAGCGTCGCCACATCCACCGAGCACGGCACGGAAGCGCCCGAGTCGATGGCGGAGCAGGCCTACCGGCTGCTGCGCGACCGGCTGACCGTGCTCGAGATCCGCCCCGGCGCCATGATCCAGGACGCCCACCTGGCCGCCGAGATGGGCATCGGCAGGACGCCGCTGCGCGAGGCGCTCAAACGGCTGGAGACGGACCACCTGGTGGTCTCCTACCCCCGGCGGGGCACCTTCGCCACGCAGGTGGACATCACGGCACTGTCCGACGTCTCCGAGCTCCGCCGGAACCTGGAGCCGCTCGCCGCCCGGAAGGCCGCGCTGGCGGCCTCTCCACCTGCCCGGCAGCAGATGCAGGACCTGGCCCGCGCCCTCGGGGACCTCGGCGGCGGCGCGCCGACGAACCAGGACTTCATGCGGTCGGACCTCATGGTCCACCGGCTGATCTACCGGGCGACGGGCAACGCGCACCTCGAGGAGACGCTGGTGCGGCTGGACAATCTCGCCACGCGCATCTGGTGCCTCGTCCTGGACCGGGTGCCCACGGTCGGCGGGCACGTGCACGAGCACGTGGACCTGCTGGAGGCGATCGCCGCGGGGCACGCCGAGGAGGCGGCCGAGCTCGCCCTCGCGCACGTGAGCAGCTTCGAGCGCACCATGCGCGGCATCCTGTGATCCCGTGCGGCAGGAGCCGGCCTCGCCGGCCCGCTCGCGAGAGGCCGGGCCGGTCGACGGGACTGCCCGCGGTCCGCTCCGCCCGGCGCTTGGGGCTACGGTAGGAACAAGGCCCTCCAGGGAGAGCGTGTCCGCCCACGGCAGCTCCCCGGCCACGAACGGAAAGTGCGCATCACGTCATGTCCATCACCCCCGCCTCCGTCCAGGACGAGCCGCTCTCCCTGGCCGACCGGGCGTTCCTGCAGCTGCAGGACCGCCTGATCTTCCTGGACATCCCGCCGGGAGCCCCCCTCAACGAGGGGCGCCTCTCCCAGGAGCTGCACCTCGGGCGGACCCCGCTGCGCGAGGCGCTCAAGCGGCTCGAGTCCGAGCACCTGGTGGTCACCTACTCCCGCCGCGGGACGTTCGCCACCACCGTGGACATCACCGCGCTCTCGGAGATCTCCCAGGTCCGTGAGGTGCTGGAGCCCCTCGCCGCCCAGCTGGCGGCCGAGCGACGCGGGGGCGGCGTCCGCTCCCAGCTGGAGGAGCTGCGGGACCGGCTGGCGAACCCGGAGAACGAGCGGCTGGACCGGGACGAGGCGCTGCGCTGGGACGTGCGGATCCACCGTGCGATCTACGCGGCGGCCGGCAACTCCCACCTGCAGGCCACGCTGGAGCGCTACAGCAACCTGGCCACCCGGATCTGGTGCGTGGTGGCCGACCGGATCCCTGAGCTGCAGGAGCACATCACCGTCCACAGCGCCCTGCTGACGGCCGTGCTGGAGGGCGACGCCGAGGAGGCCGCCGGCATCATGCTCACCCACGTCAGGGACTTCGAGACGCAGATCCGCCAGGTCCTCTGAGCCGCCCGGGGAGCACGCGCCGCCCTGGATCGTCCGGGCCGGGACGGACGTGGCAGGGGCACCCCGCTCGAGGCCGCTCTGTCGCGCGGGCCCACCGCGTCCGCGCGACAGAGCGTCGTGCTGTGGTCAGGACGGGGTGCCGGACTCCAGCGTCCGTGCGGAGGCCGGCTCCTCGGTGAGCTGCAGCGCCGCCTGGGTGGTGTGCAGGACGAGGAGGGCGGTGGTCACCGTGCCCACGCCCCCGGGCACCGGCGTGAGGGCCGACGCGACCTCCGCCGCCGAAAGGGGCTCCACGTCGCCGACGAGATCACCATTGTCGAGGACGTTGGTGCCCACGTCGACGACCACCGCTCCGGGCCGGAGATGCGCACCGGTGACCAGTCCGGGCCGCCCCACCGCCGCGACCACGATCTCCGCCTCCGCCGTGTACCGCTCCAGGGGACGGGAGCGGGAGTGGCAGACGGTGACGGTGGCGTCGCGCCGGAGCAGGAGCTGCAGCAGCGGCTTGCCGACGACCGCCGAGCGGCCCACCACCGACACGTGCCGGCCGGCGAGGGGGATCTCGTAGTGCTCCAGGATCTCCACCACCGCCCGGGCCGTAGCGGGGGCGAAGGCCTGCTGGCCCACGGTCAGGCGGCCCAGGCTGAGGGGATTGGCGCCGTCGACGTCCTTGGCGGCGCTGATGTGGGCCACCAGCTCGTCCGCGGCCACTCCCGGCGGCAGGGGGGTCTGCAGGATGATGCCGTGGACGTCCTCGTCGGCGCTCAGCAGCGTGAGCGCCGAGGCGATCTCGTCGGCTCCGGCTCCGGCGCCGAGATCGACGACCGTGCAGCGCACCCCCGCCTTGTCCGCGGCCCGCGCGATGGAGCGCACGTACCACAGGGTCGCCTCGTTGTCGGTGGCCACCACGACCGCGAGGCCGGGGAGCACCCCGCGCTGGTGCAGGGCGGCGACATTGGTCTCGGTCTCGGCCCGCAGCTGTTGCGCGACGGGTTTCCCGAGCAGCTGGAGCGCGGTCATGCCATCACCTTCTCCCGCACGCGGTCCGTCACGACCTGGGCCGCCAGGATGGCGTTGTGCGCATGGTGGAGCTCGTCCCGGAACTCCGTCCGGGTCCGCTCGTCCGTGATCGCGTTGATGTTCATGTCCAGCGTGATCAGGGCCGTGGCGATCGCGGCGCGGGCCGCCTCGGAGGCGGCGGCCACGTCGCTGATCACGTTGGGGTTGCTGAACTCGGCCAGCTGCCGTCCCAGGTCGACGACCTCCGTCGCGAGGCCGATCAGCGCCCGCGGCGGGGCGGCCGCCGCGACCGTGGCCTCCTGGATGGCCCGGCTCCGGGCGGCACGGTCCTCGTCCGAGGCCGAGGGCAGCCGGTAGGCGGCGATCACGGCCGCGAAGGCCTTCTCGTCGTCGTCCGCCAGCTGCAGCGCCGCGGGGATGATGTCGTCGGCGCGGGCGGCGATCCGGAGGGACTCCTCCTCGTGCTGGGCGTACCGCGCCCCGGTGGTGTAGCGCGCCACCATGGCGATCAGGGCGGCGCCCTGGGCCGCGTGCAGGGCCCCGGCCGCTCCACCTCCGGGGGTGGGCTCACGGGACGCCAGGCGCTCCAGATAGTCGTTGAGGGTCTCCGAACCGATCATGTGCTGTCTCCTGGGGTGGGCGTTGGTGGCGGACGTCGCCGGCGGACGGTGAGGCCGCCGGCGGGCGGAGAGCTGCGGCCCCGAGCCCGGTGGCGAAGCAGGATCGGGGCCGCAGACCAGGTGGAGGCGGTGCTGGGGGCGGAAGGGTCCCTCCGCGCCGACGCGCCTTCTCCGGGTCGTGGGGCGGTCACCGTGCCGGACCGGCCCGCGCGGCAACGCCCGGGGCTTTCGGCAGGGACCGCGGGGCTCAGCGGAAGACGACGGTACTGGACCCCTCCAGGAGCACGCGGTGCTCGCAGTGCCAGCGGACCGCCCGGGACAGGGCCAGCGCCTCGGCGTCCTGTCCCACGGTGGACAGGGCCCGTGGATCATGGGTGTGGTCCACCCGGATGACCTCCTGCTCGATGATCGGTCCCTCGTCCAGGTCGGCCGTGACGTAGTGGGCGGTGGCGCCGACCAGCTTCACGCCGCGCTCGTAGGCCTGGTGGTAGGGCCGTGCCCCCTTGAAGCCGGGCAGGAAGGAGTGGTGGATGTTGATGGCTCGCCCCTTCAGCGCCGTGCACAGGTCATCCGAGAGGATCTGCATGTAGCGCGCGAGCACCACGAGGTCGATGTCGTGCTCCTCGACCAGGTCCAGCAGCCGCTGCTCCGCCTCCCGCTTGGTGGCCGGGGACACGGGGATGTGGAGGTACGTCAGGCCCGCCGCTTCGGCCATGGGACGGAGGTCCTCGTGGTTGGAGACCACCAGGGCGATCTCCCCTCCGAGGCCACCGGCCCGCCAGCGGAAGATCAGGTCGTTGAGGCAGTGGCCGCCCTTGGACACCATGACGAGCAGCCGGGGCGGCGTCTGGTCGTGGATGCGGTAGCGCATGCCGAACCGGTCGGCGGTGGCCACGAAGTTCGTCTCCAGCGTCTCCAGGCGCAGCTCGTGCGGACCGGTGAAGGCGGTGCGCAGGTGGACGAGGCCGTGCACCGGGTCGTCGAACTGCTGGTGCTCCTTGATGTTGGCCCCGTGGGCGAGAAGGAACTCGGTGACGGCGTGGACGATCCCCACCTGGTCCTGACACGTGATCGTCAGCACGAACTGGGGGAGCGTCTGCCCTTCGGGGGCCGCCGCAGGGGCCGGGTTCGGCTGCACGGAGGTGGGAAGGCTGTCGACGACGGTCATGGAGGACTCCTGCCTGGATGAGTGGCTGCTGGGGAAGGCCGGCGTGCCGACGGCCCGGCCGGTGCGGTGCGGCGCCGACCGGTCGGTCGTGGCACCGCGCCGGCCGGGCCGTCGGCGAAGGGGACGCCTAGGCGCCCGACGTCGGGACGACGTCGCCGATTTTTTCGGTGATCCAGTCGTGGAAGGCGCCGATGTGGTGTTCGGAGGGGACGAGGACGCCGCCGGTGGCGTAGATCTT
>NZ_MKJW01000135.1:0-14992 GCF_001942375.1 Kocuria sp. CNJ-770 | reverse complement strand
AGGCCGCCGCGACGCTGCCGCCGACCCGCCGCCACACCGTCGCCGCCGCTCGAAGCCGCCCCCGCCGAAGCCGCCGCCGCCGTTGAGGATGGAGCCGAGCAGGATCCCGCCGAGCATCGCCCCGCCGAGCCCGCTGTTGGACCGGCCCCGGTAGCCGCCCATGCCCATCGACCCGCCGAAGCCGCCGTAGGAGAAGGACTCCACGTCGCGCTGCGCGGCGTACTGGGCCTCGCCGGCGAGCCGGATCGCCTGGTTGGCGTAGCCCACAGCCTCGGAGGGCTGCGACTGCCGTGCCTGCTGGGCGGCCTCCAGGCAGCGCTCGGCCTCGGCGAGGCGGGTGCGGGCCTCCGGTCCCACCCCGCCGCGGCGGGCCCAGATGTACTCGCTGGCCGAGCTGACCTGGGCCTGCGCGGAGACGAGGGTGTGGGCCAGGGTCTCCCGCGCGGAGCGGTCGCGGTCGTTCTGCGAGCGCACGGAGGCGAGCCCCTTGTCGAGCTCGTCCTTGGCCACGGCCAGCCGGCGGCTGAGCCCGAGCGGGTCGATCCGCCCGGCGCGCATCTGCTCCTCGACGGTGCCCAGCACGGCGGCGACCCCGGCCACGGCCCCGGCCAGCTCCGGGTTGGACCCGCGCCGGACGAGGGCGTCCGCCTCGGCGACGTCCCGCTGGGCGATCGTCACGGCGTCCCGGAGGGACTCCTCGGCGGCGGCGAGCTCTGTGGCGGCGTGGTCCACGGCGTCGAGCAGGCCCCGGGCCTGGCCCACGCCCTCCTCGGCCGCGCGGATGTCCACCACGGCGTCGCTCGTGCGGCCGGCCGCGAGCTCCTCGCGGGCCTCGTCCACGGCGGCGCCCACGAAGTCGAGGCGGTCGCGGGCCTGGTCGATGTTGTCGCGGACCGGGGCGAGCGCGGTGTCGTTGTAGCGGCCGGCGAGCTCGCGCAGCCGGGCGTCGGCGGTGCCGAAGCGGGGCCGCACGGCCTCGGCCTCGCGCTGGACGTCCGCCAGCGCGTCCGGGGCCCGGGTCTCCAGCTGCCGCAGGGAGCTGAAGGCCTTCTGGTGCTCCTGGAGGGGGCGCTGGGCGTCCTGCGACCGGGCGATGATCTCGGCGAGCCAGGCCCGCTGCTGCTCCTCGGTGTCCGGGATGTGGTCCTCGAGCTGCTGCTGCAGGGCGAAGGAGGCCTGCATGTGCTTCTTGGCGTCCTGGACGGCACGGCGGAAGGGCTCCACCTGCTCGTCCCCGTACTGCAGCTGGGCGAAGGCCAGCTCCTGCTCGGAGTGCTGGATCGCGTTGTCGGTGGCCACCAGCAGCGTCCCGGCGCGCTTGCGCAGCTCGGGCACCGGCACGTCCGGATAGGGGCCGGCCGGGTGCTCCTGCGCGGCCGGCCGGCCGTCCTGCGGGTGCCCGCGCTGCCGGCGCTTCTTGTTCCGGGAAGCGATGCCGTAGACGGCCAGCCCGCCCAGGCCCAGGGCGCCGAGGCCCAGGATGCCCGCGCCCGCACCGGCGCCGGAGGCACCCTCCTCGCCGCCGCCGGTGCCGTTGAGCTCGGCGTCGATGCCCTCGACCGCTCCGCGGACCGCGCCGTCCCAGTCCCCGGAGGACAGGGCGGGGGAGATGTGCTCGCGGTAGATGCGCTCCTGCTGCGCCTGGTCCAAGGGGCCGGCCGAGGAGGCCGCGAAGCGAGCCTGGCGGTCCTCGGTGGCCACGACCAGCACCGCGTCGGAGCTGCCGAAGCCGTTGAGCGCGGCGAACTCCTCCAGCCACGCGTCGGGCGCGGTCGGACTGGTGAACGTGTCCACGAACACCGTCGTGAGGTTGACGCCCTCCTCCGTGGCGAGGTCGCGCACGTCCGCCTCCAGTGCCGCGGGGTCCTGCAGCACCCCGGAGTCGTCGACGATGCGCTCGCCCGGGGGCACGTCCACGGGCGGCTCGGCGACGGCCGCTCCCACGGGCACGAGCAGGGCGAGCGCCAGGCCGCAGCCGGCGGCGGCGCGGCGGGACACGGGGCACCAGTGCATGATCTCCCTCACGTGGTCGGTGGTCTCGATTCTAGGGCGGGGCCGCGGCGCCGTCCCGGACGGCGGGTTTCCTACGCGCAGGGCGAAACCGGAAGGGGGCTGTCGGCCGCACCGCGGACGTCCGGGTCGCGCCCAGAGCTCGTCCGAGCCACTCCCGGGCAACTCCCGGCCGGCGGTGAGGGCTCTCAGCGTCGTTTCAGTGCCGACCGGGATACTGGGGAGCAGATCCGCCCGTACCGCCCTTCCCGGCGGGCCGGGCCCGGCCGTTCCCAGGAGGAGAGCCCCCATGTCCGAGCCCCGCGACCCGCGCTTCGACGCCGAGACCCAGCACACGCAGCCGATCCCGCCGGTCGGCGACCGCCCGTCCCAGGCTCCCTGGCCGCCCGCCGGCGCACCCGCACCGGGTGCCCGGCCCGTCTACGGGGCCGCGCAGCCCGGACCCGGACAGCCCGCCGCGCAGCCCGGGTGGGGGAGCGGCGGCGGGGACGGGTCCGAGGGGGCCCGTCCCGGCCGGCGCCGGGGCTTCTCGGCGGGCGCGCTCGTCACCGGGATGGCGCTCGCCGCGCTCGTGGGAGCGGGGGCGGCCGTGGGGACCGACGCCCTGCTGGACGGAGGCGGCGCCGCTCCGGTGACGAGCGGCTCGACGTCGGAGTCGATCATCGTCAACGACCAGGACGAGGTGAACGCGGTCACCGCGGCGGCGCTCAAGGCCTCCCCGTCGGTGGTGACGATCTCCGCCTCCGGCGGCGGTCAGTCCGGCTCCGGCTCCGGCGTGATCCTCGACGACGAGGGCCACATCCTGACCAACACGCACGTGGTCACGCTCGACGGCACGGCCAGCGACCCCGGCATCGAGGTCCAGCTCGAGGACGGCAGCGTCCACCCGGCCACCGTGGTCGGCACGGACCCGCTCTCCGACCTCGCGGTGCTCAAGGTCGACGTCCCGGGCCTGACGCCGGCGACCCTCGGCTCCCTGGACGACGTCAACGTGGGCGACACGGCGATCGCGATCGGGGCCCCCCTCGGGCTCGCGGGAACGGTGACCGACGGCATCGTCTCCACCCTGAACCGCACCATCGCCGTGGCCTCCTCCGCCGCGCCGTCCACGCCCTCCGAGGGCGGCTCCGAGCAGGGCGACGGCAACAACTTCTTCTTCGACCTCCCCGACGAGGAGGGCCGGGGCGGGGGCTCGCAGCGCGCCGCGGCGTCGGTCTACCTCAACGTGATGCAGACCGACGCCGCGATCAACCCGGGCAACTCGGGCGGTCCGCTGATCAACACCGACGGCGAGGTGATCGGGATCAACGTGGCGATCGCCTCGGCCGGGGCCGGCACGGAGGCCGGCAACATCGGCGTCGGCTTCTCGATCCCGGTCGACACCGCCCGGCGCGTGGCCGAGGAGATCATCGCGGACGGCACCGCCAGCCACGGCTACCTCGGCACGAGCGTCAGCGCCGCGCCCGCCGCCGACGGGCAGAGCCGGGCGTTCTCCGACGGCGCCGTGGTGCGCGAGGTCGTCCCCGGCTCGCCGGCCGACGAGGCCGGGCTGGAGGTCGACGACGTCGTCACCGAGTTCAACGGGCACCGGATCGAGGACGCGAACTCCCTCACCGCCGCCGTGCGGGAGCTGCCGGCGGGCGGGACCGGCAGCATGACGTTCCTGCGCGACGGCGAGGAGCGCACCGTCGAGGTGACCGTCGGGGACGCCGCGGAGCAGTCCTGATCCGGTGCGCGCGCCGGCCGGGCTACCGGCCGGCGCCGGCGAAGCCCAGCTGCCGCCAGGCCTCGTAGACGGCGATGGACGCCGAGTTCGCGAGGTTGAGCGAGCGGCGGGCGGGCAGCATCGGGATCCGGACCCGCGCGGTGACGTGCGGGTCCGCCTTGACCTCCGGGGGCAGCCCCACGGACTCGCGGCCGAACAGCAGCACGTCGCCGGGGCGGTAGGCGACGTCGGTGTGCGCCAGCTCCCCGTCCGTGGTGAAGGCGAAGACCCGCTCCGGGGCCAGCGCCGCCCAGGCCGTCTCCAGGTCCGGGTGCACGGTCAGCACGGCGAGGTCGTGGTAGTCGAGGCCGGCCCGGCGCAGGTGCGCGGAGCCGAAGTCGAAGCCCAGGGGCTCCACGAGGTGCAGCTCGGCCCCGGTGACGGCGGCCAGACGGATCGCGTTGCCGGTGTTGCCCGGGATCTCGGGGGTGTGGAAGAGGATGCGGAGCATGCCCGCCAGTCTACGGACGCCGGGCCGGCGCCCGGTCCGGCGGCCTAGACTGGAGGGCGTGCCGCACCGTCCCGTCTACCTCGACCACGCCGCCACCGCGCCCCTCCGGCCCTCCGCGCTCGCCGCGGTCACCGAGCAGCTGGCCCGCGGCGGCAACCCCTCCTCGCTGCACCGGGCCGGGCGGTCGGCGCGCACGGTGGTCGAGCAGGCCCGCGACGACGTCGCCGCGGCCCTCGGCGCGGACCCCGTCGAGGTGATCTTCACCTCCGGGGGCACCGAGGCCGACAACCTGGCCGTGCAGGGCCTGTACCGGCACCGCCGGGAGGCCGACCCGCGCCGCCGCCGCATCCTCGTCTCCTCGGTGGAGCACGCCGCGGTCGCCGAGACCGTGGAGTGGCTGGCCGCCCACGAGGGTGCCGAGCCCGTGCACCTGCCCGTCGACGCCGCGGGCCGGGTGGACCCGGAGACGGTCCGGGCGGAGCTGGCCCGGGACCCCGGCTCCGTGGCGCTGCTGAGCGTGATGTGGGCCAACAACGAGGTCGGCACCGTCCAGCCCGTGGCGGAGCTGGCCGCGCTCGCCGAGGAGTTCGGCGTCCCCTTCCACTGCGACGCCGTCCAGGCCTTCGGCTCCCTGCCCGTCGACGCGCACCTGCCCGGGCTGACCACGCTGGCCGTCTCGGCGCACAAGGTGGGCGGGCCGGTGGGCGCGGGAGCCCTCGTGGCCGGGCGCGCCGTCGGGCTCGCCCCCGTCCAGCACGGCGGCGGGCAGGAGCGCCGGATCCGCTCCGGCACCCTCGACGCCGCCGCGCTCGCCGGCTTCGGGGCCGCGGCCCGGGAGGCCGTGGCCGAGCGGGCGGACGAGGCCGAGCGGCTCGCGGCCCTGCGCGACCGCCTGGTGGAGGGCGTGCGGCGGGCCGTGCCGGAGGCCGTGCTGCGCGGACCGGAGGACCCGGAGCACACGGGCGCCCGGCTGCCCGGCAACGCCCACTTCACCTTCCCGGGGTGCGAGGGGGACTCGCTGCTGTTCCTGCTCGACGGCGCCGGGATCGCCTCCTCCACCGGCTCGGCCTGCCACGCCGGGGTGCCCCGGGCGCCTCGGTGCTGCTGGCCATGGGCCTCGACGAGGCCGCGGCCCGCGGGGCCCAGCGATTCAGCCTGGGGCGCACGAGCACCGAGGCCGACGTCGACGCCCTGCTCGACGCGCTGCCCGAGGTCCACGCCCGGGCCCGGCGCGCCGGGCTCTCCGGGGCGCCCCCGGCCTGAGCCCGCGCCCCGGGCCGGGAATAGGCCCCGGCACCGGGTCGTTCGAGCCCACGACCCCCGATCACGACCCCCGATCACGACCCCCGATCCCGACCCACCTGCCCCCGCGCAGGGGAAGGACCCGACCGTGCGAGTACTGGCAGCCATGAGCGGCGGCGTCGACTCGGCCGTGGCGGCCGCCCGGGCCGTCGACGCCGGCCACGACGTCACGGGCGTGCACCTGGCCCTCTCCCGCACCCCCGGCACCCTGCGCACCGGCTCCCGCGGCTGCTGCACGATCGAGGACTCCCGGGACGCGTGGCGCGCCGCCGACGTGCTGGGCATCCCCTACTACGTGTGGGACTTCTCCGAGCGCTTCCAGGCCGACGTGGTCGACGACTTCGTCGCCGAGTACGCCGCGGGGCGCACGCCCAACCCGTGCCTGCGCTGCAACGAGAAGATCAAGTTCGCGGCCCTGCTGGAGAAGGCCCTCGCCCTGGGCTTCGACGCCGTGTGCACCGGCCACTACGCCAAGGTCGTCCAGGACGCCGACGGCCGGCGGGAGCTGCACCGGGCCGCGGACTGGGCCAAGGACCAGTCCTATGTGCTGGGGGTGCTCACCGCCGAGCAGCTCGAGCACGTGCTGCTCCCGCTGGCCGACACCCCGTCCAAGGCCGAGGTGCGGGCCGAGGCGGCCCGGCGGGGCCTGTCCGTGGCGCAGAAGCCCGACTCCCACGACATCTGCTTCATCCCCGACGGCGACACCCGCGGCTGGCTCGCCGAGCGCATCGAGATGCGCGAGGGCGAGATCCGCGACGTCGAGGGCACCGTCGTCGGCACCCACCCCGGGGCCAACGCCTTCACCGTGGGCCAGCGCAGGGGCCTGCGGATCGGCACCCCCGCCCCCGACGGGAAGCCGCGCTTCGTGCTGGAGATCCGGCCCAAGACCAACGAGGTCGTCGTGGGCCCGGAGTCGATGCTCGCCGTGGACGAGCTGCGCGGGATCCGCCCCTCCTGGGCCGGGGCGCCCGTGCCCGAGGCGGCGCCGGTGCTGCGGCCCGGGGCAGCGGCGGGGGAGGCAACGTCGTCGTTCCCCGTCCGGGCGCAGGTCCGTGCGCACGGGGACCCGGTGGCCGCCCGGGCGCACCTGGAGCTCGTCGAGGGTGCCGGCGGCGCCCCGGTGCCCGAGCTGGTGGTCCGGCTCGAGGAGCCGCTGCGCGGGGTCGCCCCCGGGCAGTCCGTCGTGCTCTACCAGGGCACCCGCGTGCTCGGGCAGGCCACCGTGGACCGGGCGCACTCGCTGGCCCGCCCCGACGTCGCGAGCGGGCCCGGCGCCGGCCGATAGACTGGCGGGCATGAGCGCTCCGCACCCCCACGCCTCCGCCGACGTCCGTGCCCACCACGACTTCGACCCCGCGGCGTCCTCGCTGCGGGGCGAGGCGGACCCCCGGGTGCTCGCCGAGCTGCAGTCCATCCGCGGCACCATCGACAACATCGACGCGGCCCTCGTGCACCTGCTCGCCGAGCGGTTCAAGGCCACCCAGCGCGTCGGGGTGCTCAAGGCCACCCACGGACTGCCGGCCGGGGACCCGGACCGCGAGACGGCCCAGATCGGCCGGCTGCGCGCCCTCGCCGCCTCCGCCCAGCTGGACCCGGAGTTCGCGGAGAAGTTCCTGAACTTCATCATCAGCGAGGTCATCCGCCACCACGTGGCCATCTCCGAGGACCACCGGCGGCAGGACCCGGACGAGTCGTGAACCGCGCACCCGACCCCCGGCGCACCGACCCGGACGTCCCGCACGTCGTGGGCACGGCCCTGGGCGCGATGCCCGGCACCGACGTGGTGGAGACCGTCACGCTGCTGCGCGGCGAGCTCGGCGCCCCGCACCTCTCCTTCCTGCCGTCCCTGCCCGCCCGCGGACCGGCCGCGGACCCGGTGGCCCGCACCGCGGCGGTGCTCGACGAGCTCCACGCGGACCGCCAGCCGCACGGGCTGCGCGTCTCCGGGGTCCCCGGCAAGGACTCCCGGGCCGCCCGGGCCCTGCTGGCCGGCGACGTCAACGTCCTCGCCGACGTGATCGGCGCCGAGAGCGGCGGTGACGACGCCCCGGTCAAGACCCAGCTGCTCGGCCCGCTCACCCTCGCCGCCCGGCTGCACCTGCACGCCGGGGAGCGCGCCCTCAAGGACCACGGCGCCCGCCGCGACCTGCGCGACTCCCTGGCTCCGGGGTCGCCGCGCACGTGTGCGCCGTGCGGGCCGCGGCGCCCGGCCGCGAGGTCGTCGTCCAGCTGGACGAGCCGGACCTCGCGCAGGTGCTCGCGGGCACCCTGCCCACGATGAGCGGCTACCGCACCCTGCGGGCCGTGCCCGCGGCGGAGGCCCGGACCTCGCTGGCCGCCGTGGTCGAGGCCTGCCGCCAGGCCGGGGCCGCCGCCGTCGCGCTGCGGCTGCCCCCCGGGGTCGACCCCCGGCTGGCCCCGGAGGCCGGCGCCGACGCCGTCCAGCTGACCGTCCCGGAGGCGCCGCCCGCGCCTGGGAACCGCTCGCCGCGCTCGTGGAGGACGGCACCGAGCTGTGGCTCGGCCTCGTCCCCGTGCCCCCCGCCGGTGCCGGCGCCGACGCGCTCGCCGCGGCCGTGTGGGGCATCTGGCGCGACCTGGGGCTGCCCGCGGCGGCCCTGGACCGCGTGCGCATCACGCCCCGGGAGGACCTCCTCGCCCTGGGCCCCGACGGGGTGCGCGAGGTCCTCTCCCGCGTCACCGGGACCGCCTCGGCCCTCGCCCGCACCGCGGCCGAGGCCTGAGGGGGCACCCGTGGGAGCCGACACACTGCGCGCCGAGGTGCGCGCCCCGGCCGGGATCGGGGACAATGCAGGTGGACCCCGGTCCAGCACGGTGCCCCGGACCTCCCGGGGCCACGGCAGGAGCCGCCTCCGGCGGGCCCGCCCGATCCCAGCGGAGAGGCGATGAACGCGCGAATACTGGTCGTCGACGACGACGCTGCCCTGTCGGAGATGATCGGGATCGTCCTGACCGCGGAGGGCTTCGAGCCCGTCTTCTGCTACGACGGCGGCACGGCCGTGGACACGTTCCGCGCCGTGCGCCCGGACCTGCTGCTGCTCGACCTCATGCTCCCGGGCAAGGACGGCATCCAGGTCTGCCGCGAGATCCGCACGATCTCCGACGTCCCGGTCGTGATGCTCACCGCGAAGTCGGACACCGTCGACGTCGTCCGCGGGCTGGAGGCCGGCGCCGACGACTACGTGCCCAAGCCCTTCAAGCCGGCCGAGCTCGTGGCCCGGGTCAAAGCCCGCCTGCGCCCGGTCGAGCGCGCCCACTCCTCCGAGCTGCGGATCGGTGACCTGACCATCGACGTCAGCGGGCACAGCGTGCACCGCGGCGACCACGAGATCAACCTCACCCCGCTCGAGTTCGACCTGCTCACCGCCCTGGCCCGGGCCCCGCACCAGGTCTTCTCCCGCGAGATGCTGCTGCGCGACGTGTGGGGCTACCAGCACGCCGCCGACACCCGGCTGGTCAACGTCCACGTGCAGCGGCTGCGCTCCAAGATCGAGCGGGACCCGGAGAACCCCGAGATCGTGGTCACCGTGCGCGGCGTCGGCTACAAGGCGGGCTCGTCCGCCCGATGACCCCGCAGGACGCCGTCGCCTCCCCCCGGCGCCGCGGGCCGGCCCGCGCCACGGGCCGCCGCCTGCAGCTGTTCCGGCTCCTCCTGGCGCGCCGCTGGCGGCAGTCCCTGCAGTTCCGCGCCATCGCCGTGTCCCTGTCCCTGACGGCACTGGCGTTCTTCGTCACCGGCAGCTTCCTCTCGCACCAGATCGCCGACCGGCTCTTCAACGAGCGCCTCGACCAGGTGCTCGCCTCGGCCACCGCGGACTTCGAGCAGGTGCAGGCCAGCTTCGACGCCTCCGACGCCTCGGACCGCGACGAGCTGCAGGCGCTCGTCGCCTCCACCCTGGGCGCCCTCTCGGTCGACGGCGCCGAGACGGAGCGCTGGATCCTGCTGCCGATGGACTACACGAGCGGGCAGACCCTCATCCCGGCGCAGAGCCAGAGCCCGTGGATGACGTCGAGCACCGTCCCGCAGGAGCTGCAGAAGCGCCTCGCGGAGCAGGACGGGGTGTTCTGGCAGCCCGCGTCGGTGCCCATGACGGAGAACGGGGACGAGGTCCCCGTCGTCGTCGTGGGCACGGTGGTGGAGCTCTACCAGAACTCCCGCTACGGGCTCTACCTCGTCTACGACTTCTCCGAGCCCCAGCGGACCCTGGACGCGATGCACGCGGTGCTGCTGCTGTCGGTCGTGGTACTGCTCCTGCTCGTGGGCGCGATCGTCTGGTACGTGACCCGGGAGGTCGTCCGCCCCGTCTCCAGCACGGCCCGGGTGGCCGAGCAGCTCGCCGAGGGCGACCTCGGGGTGCGCCTGCCGGTCAGCGGCTCGCACGAGGTCGCCCGGCTGGCGCGCTCCTTCAACCGGATGGCCGACAGCCTGCAGGAGCAGATCACCCAGCTGGAGCAGCTCTCCTCGATGCAGCAGACCTTCGTCTCCGACGTCTCCCACGAGCTGCGCACCCCGCTGACCACGGTCCGGATGGCCGCGGAGGTGCTGTTCAACGCCCGCGAGGACTTCGACCCCGTCAACCGGCGGTCCGCCGAGCTGCTCTACCACCAGGTGGACCGCTTCGACTCCCTCCTGGCCGATCTGCTCGAGATCTCCCGTTTCGACGCCGGCGCCGCCCGGCTCGAGGTGACCAGCGTGGAGCTGTTCTCCGTGGTGCACGACGTCGTGGAGGGCGCCGCCCCGCTCGCCGTCTCCTCGGGGTCGGCCGTGCGGGTGCGCTCCGAGCTGTCCCGCTGCACGGTCCAGGGCGACCAGCGGCGGATCGAGCGGATCCTGCGCAACCTCGTCGTGAACGCCCTGGAGCACGGGGAGGGCCGGCCCATCGACATCGTCGTGGGCGCCTCCGACGTCGCGGCGGCCGTGGCCGTGCGGGACCACGGCATCGGCATGGACGAGGCGGAGGCGGAGAAGGTGTTCAACCGCTTCTGGCGCGCGACCCCGCCCGGGCCCGCACCACGGGCGGGACCGGTCTGGGCCTGGCCATCGCGACCGAGGACACCCGGCTGCACGGGGGGCGCCTCGACGTCTGGGGCGCCCCGGGGGAGGGCGCCTGCTTCCGGCTCACCCTGCCCCGCACCCGCGCGCGCCGGCTCGGACCGGAGGACACCAGCCCCGTCGGCCTGCCCCCGGATCCCGCCGCCTACCCGGAGACGGCGGAGGTGACGGCCACCGGCACCCTGGTCCTGACGTCCGTGCGGCCACCGGAGGAGACACCTCCGGCGGCGCCGGCCGACGAGGAGGACCGACCATGAGCAGCACCCACCGCCGCCGGGCCACGACGGCCGCCGCCCTGTGCCTGGCGGTGGCCCTCGGCGGCTGCGGCGCCATTCCGCGCTCCGGGCCGGTCCACCGCCACGCCGAGCCCACCCGCACCACGGCCGAGCCCACCTACGACGTCGCACCGGCGGGCCCCCAGGACGGCGCGGCGCCCGAACAGGTGATCCGCGGCTTCCTCGCGGCCGGCACGGGCGTGGGCGACGACTACTCCGTGGCCCGGGAGTACCTGACCCCGGAGCTCGCGGCGACCTGGCACCCCGACGCGCGCACCATCGTGCACCGCGGCGAACCGTCGCTCGTGCCCCGGCTGGAGGAGAACGAGTACCGGATGAGCCTCGAGGTCGCCGCCGTCGTGGACGGCACGGGCGTGATCGAGCGCAAGCCCGCCGGGGCCGCCGAGGTGCTCGACTTCGACGTGGTCCAGGTGGACGGGCAGTGGCGGATCTCGGACGCCCCCGACGCCACCGTGCTCACCGCCACGGACTTCGAGGAGATCTTCGAGCCCCACCAGCTCTACTTCGCCGACACGGACGAGAGCAACTTCGTCGCGGACCCGCGCTGGTTCCCCGACCGCACGCCCGTGTCCACCTCGATCGTGCGCGGCCTGCTCGGCGGCCCCGCCCCCTACCTGCGCGGCGCGGTGAGCACCGCCTTCCCCGCCGGCACCACGCTGGCGGGCTCGGCGGTGCCGGTGCGCAACGGCACCGCGACCGTGGAGCTCAGCGTGCCCGACTTCGACCCGGCGAACATCGAGACCAACCGCCGGATGCACGACCAGCTCGCGCTGAGCCTGCGCTCGCTCACCTCCGTGAACGACGTCGAGCTGCTCGTGGACGGCGCGCCCGTGGAGCTCGGTGCGGGTTGGACCGACGCGGCCCCGGTCGAGGACGTCACGGTGCCGTCCCGGCAGATCGGCCTGCGCGACGGCGGGCTCGTGTTCTACCAGGGCGGCCAGACCGACGTCGTCAACGGCCTCGCGTCCCTGGACGGCCACCGGCCCTCCAGCCCGGCGATGGACACCGCCGCCGAGCACTTCGCGTTCGTGGACGCCGGCACCGGCGCCTGGTGACCATGGACCGTGCGTCGGAGCCCGTGGAGCGCTTCAGCGGCACGGGCCTGACCCGCCCGAGCTTCGACGAGCACGGGTGGGTGTGGGCCGCGGACTCGGCCGGGACGGTGCGGGCCGTGCGCCCCGGGGCCCGGGACGCGGAACCGGTGCGCGTGGAGGCCCCGTGGCTGGCCGCGCGGACGGTGACGTCCCTGCGGATCTCCCGCGGCGGCACGCGGGCGCTGGTGGTCACCCAGGACGACGGGGTCGCGCAGGTGTGGCTCTCGGGCGTGGTGCGCGGATCCGGGGGCGCTCCGCAGCGGCTCAACGAGCCGTACCGGGTAGCCGCGGACGTGGACGCGGACGTGGCGCTGTGGCTCAGCGACCGGGAGTTCGTGACCGCCCCGCTCGGCGGGACCGGGTCCGTGCGGCCCCGGGTCTACGACGTGTCGGGACGCCACCGGGAGCTGCCCGGCCTGGAGGGGCTCACGGGGCTCAGCGGCGGCAACGGCGCCTCCTCCGTCTACGCCGTGGCCGGCGGGACGCTGCACATGCTCACCGGCAACGCCTGGGCCCCGCAGAGCGAGGACGTGCGGGACACCGCCTTCGCCGGCTGACGCCCCCGCCGCCGTCCGCCGGCGGGACGTCCGCCACGGGTGCCCGCCGGCGCGTCGTCGGGCGCCGCGCGGTCCACAGGCGCGGCCGTGCGGACCCGGGTCCGCCCCGCGCGCCGGGCGGGTCCTCCGGGCCACCATGGGCCCATGCCCGTCGAACCGCACCGCGCCCGCGCCCTGGACCGTGCGGCCGTCCGCGTCCTGGACCGGCTGGCCGAGGCCGCCGAGGTCCTCGTGCCGGTGGAGTGCGCGGTGTGCCGGGCGCCGGGCAGCGGCCTGTGCCGGGGCTGCCGGATGCTGCTGCGCCGCTCGTGCGCCCGGCCGTTCGAGGCCTCCTCGGCCGCGCCCCTGCTCGGGCCGTGCCTGCCGGTCACCGCCGCAGGCCGCTACGCCCACGAGCTGGCGACCTGCCTGCTGGCGTTCAAGAACGGCGGCCGCACCGACCTCGCCCCCGTCCTGGCGGCCGCTCTGGCCACCGCCTGCGTGCGGCCGCGCCGTCGTGGCCGCCGGGGCCGGTGCTCCTGGTCCCGGTGCCCACGGCGCCGTCCGCCCTGCGGCGGCGCTGGTTCGACCCCGTGCTCGTCCTGCTGGAGGACTGCGCACGCCGCGGGGTGCTCCCGGCGGGGACCGCGGTCGCCGGGCACCTGCGGCACCGCCGCGGCGTGCTCCCCGGGCCGGCGCAGAAGCGGCTCGGCCGCGCGGGCCGGCGCACTCGGCAGGCGGGGTCGCTGCGGGCGGCCGTGCCCGCCGGGGCCCGCTGCGTCGTCGTCGACGACGTGCTGACCACGGGCGCGACCCTCGCCGAGGCGGCCCGGGCGCTGCGGGCCGGCGGCGCGGACGTGGTGGGCGCCGTGGTCCTCGCGGCCGTGCGCCCGCCGGTGGTTCCGCTCACCGCTGATTCCCGCCCGGCGCCTCGGGGGGGGCTGGTGAATATCGACTGTGATTCCACTAACGTTGAGTCACGGGACGCAACAATCCTCCCGGGTGGGCGGCCCCATCCGCCCACGTCACCCCCGACAACTGGAGGGCATCATGGAACTGAACGTCATGGGGCGCAACGTCGCCGTACCGGAGCGGTTCAAGGAGTACGCCGCCGAGAAGGTCGTCAAGTTCGAGGAGCTGGGCGAGAAGGTCCAGCGCATTGATGTCAAGGTCACCAAGGACCACGCGATGCCGGGCCACCAGGGCATGGGCGTGGAGATCACGGTGTCCGGGCGCGGCCCCGTCCTGCGGGCCGAGGCGCGCGGCGACGACAAGTTCGCGGCCTTCGACGAGGCCTACAGCAAGCTGCTCGAGCGGCTGCGCCGCGCGCGCGACCGCCGCAAGGTGCACCGCGGCGCCCACCGCCCCACCGCCGTTCACGAGGCCACCGGCGCCCTGCCCGTGGTCCCGAGTTCCGGACCCATCTACACCACCCCCGAAGAGCTCGCGACCGCCGAGCAGGAGGCGTTCGACCAGAGCGTGAGCCTCTCCGACGCGGTCACGCCCGTCGAGATCAGGCGCAAGCGGTTCCCCGCCGCCGAGCTGAGCGTCGACGAGGCCGTCGACCACATGGAACTGGTCGGCCACGACTTCTACCTCTTCCTCGACAAGGAGACGGGGGAGCCCTCCGCCGTCTACCGCCGCAAGGGCTGGAGCTACGGCGTGATCAGCCTCAGCGAGAACGGCGAGGAGCCCCAGGAGAGCGTCCGGGCGTACCAGACCGAGGGCGCCCGCTGAGCACGCACCGCTGAGCGCGGGACCCCGCCGGCCGGGAGCCGGCCGGGTCCCGCCCCGGAGGAGCCCGGTGGTCGGCGCCACCGGGCTCCTCCGTGCCCGCCGGAACGGGCCTGCTCCCGTAGACTGGAGCAGGTGCCGTAATCCCCCCCACCAGCCCAACACGGCAGTCGAACACCGAGGAGCGTGTGCACGTGGCGTCATTCCTGGAGAAAGTCCTCAGGACCGGAGACAAGAAGGTCCTGACGAGGCTGCGGTCCTACACGGCCGCCATCAACAGCCTCGAGGACAGCTTCCGGGAGCTCAGCGACGCGGAGCTGCGCGCCGAGACGGACGCGTTCCGCGCCCGGGTGGCCGACGGCGAGTCGCTGGACCGGCTGCTGCCCGAGGCCTTCGCCGTGGTCCGGGAGGCGGCCTCGCGCACCCTGGGCCAGCGCCACTACGACGTCCAGCTCATGGGCGGCGCCGCCCTGCACCTCGGCAACATCGCAGAGATGAAGACCGGTGAGGGCAAGACCCTCGTCGCCACGGCCCCGGCCTACCTCAACGCCCTCACCGGCAAGGGCGTGCACGTCGTCACCGTGAACGACTACCTGGCCGAGTACCAGGCGAACCTGATGGGCCGCGTCTACCGGTTCCTCGGCATGGAGACCGGGTGGTGCTGGCCAACCAGGACCCCGCGACCCGCCGGCAGCAGTACGTCGCGGACATCACCTACGGCACCAACAAC
>NZ_MKJW01000134.1:0-15077 GCF_001942375.1 Kocuria sp. CNJ-770 | reverse complement strand
TGGCCGCGGCTGGACGCGCTGTACCGGGTCCTGCGGGGCGGCCCCCGGCGCCGCGCGGCGGCCCGCGTCCGACGCCGGGAGCTCATCCGGCTCTCCCACGTGCTGTCCGGGGAGTGGGGTGAGACCCCGGCCTGGCCGCGGCTGGACGCGCTGTACCGGGTCCTGCAGGCCCTGGCCTGGCTGCTGGACGCCGGCGAGGCCCCGGTGGAGCAGGCAGAGGCCCCGGCGGAGCGGGCCGTGGGGCGGGCAGGCGAGACGGCAGCGGGGCAGGCGGCGGAGGGGACGGCCGGGACGGACGCCGCCGCGGCCCGGGCAGTGCTCGCGGGCGTGCTCGTGGAGCTGGCGCAGCTCAACCGCTTCCGCGCCCGCGGCTCCCACACGGCGCACTTCGTGCGCCGCGCCACGGCGCTGGTTCCCTGCCACCCGGCCGCCCTGCGCGTGCTGCGGCTCGCGGACGCCCGCCCGGTGCCGCTGTGGGCCCGGGACCGGGCGACCGCCTGGCACGCCTGAGGTGACCCCGGCGAGCTTTCTCAGGTTCCGCCGGCCGGGCGGGAACAAATCCCGGCCGACCGTGGTTCCGGCTGTCAGGACCCTTCAAGCCTGCCGCGCCGGACGACGCCCGGAGCAAGGACTTGACAGGGTCATAGGCGTGTTGCCCCGAGTGCGGGCGCCGTGACCGTTCAACGAAAGGCTCTCAGTGTCACCTTCCGCCAGCAAGAAGACGACGGACACCGCCGCCGAGGCTCCGGTCACCGGGGACGCTCGGTCGACGTCCGGGTCCGCGGGCACGTCGCCGCGGGCGAAGACCGCCGCGGCGAAGTCCACCGCGGCCAAGAAGACGGTGGCCGCGAAGAAGACCACGGCCACCAAGACCACCGCCGCCAAGACCACGGCGGCCAAGACCACGGCCGCCAAGTCGACCGCGGCGGCGCCGACGGCCGCGAGGAGCTCCGCGGCCCAGGCCGCCCCGGCGCCCGCGCCCGCCCAGAAGCCGGCGACCCGCAAGAAGGCCGCCCCGAAGAAGGCGGATGCGGACGTCACCGGCGAGCCGGACACGGACGTCGAGGTCGCCGAGGACGCGGACCTCGAACCGGACCTGACCGACGAGGCCGGAGTCGTCGACCCCGACGTGGAGGAGGACGAGGACGCCGCGGAGGAGACGCCGGCGGAGGACGAGGTCGCGGCGCCCGCGCGCAAGGACGAGAAGACCTCCGGCTTCGTCATCACCGCCAACGACGACGACGACGCCCCGGCCCAGCAGGTCGTCTCCGCCGGGGCGACCGCTGACCCCGTCAAGGACTACCTGAAGCAGATCGGCAAGGTCGCCCTGCTGAACGCCGAGCAGGAGGTCGACCTGGCCCTGCGGATCGAGGCCGGCCTGTACGCCGAGCACAAGCTCGCCGACGAGAAGGACAGCCTGGACCCCCAGACCCGCAAGGAGCTGCGCTGGGTGATCCACGACGGCAAGCGCGCCAAGAACCACCTGCTCGAGGCCAACCTGCGCCTGGTCGTCTCGCTCGCCAAGCGCTACACCGGGCGCGGCATGCTGTTCCTGGACCTCATCCAGGAGGGCAACCTCGGTCTGATCCGCGCGGTGGAGAAGTTCGACTACACCAAGGGCTTCAAGTTCTCCACCTACGCCACGTGGTGGATCCGCCAGGCCATCACCCGGGCCATGGCCGACCAGGCCCGCACCATCCGCATTCCCGTGCACATGGTGGAGGTCATCAACAAGCTGGCGCGCGTCCAGCGGCAGATGCTGCAGGACCTCGGGCGGGAGCCCACCCCGGAGGAGCTGGCCAACGAGCTCGACATGACCCCCGAGAAGGTCGTGGAGGTGCAGAAGTACGGCCGGGAGCCGATCTCCCTGCACACCCCGCTGGGCGAGGACGGCGACTCCGAGTTCGGCGACCTGATCGAGGACTCGGAGGCCGTGGTCCCGGCCGACGCGGTGAGCTTCACGCTCCTGCAGGAGCAGCTGCACTCCGTCCTGGACACCCTCTCCGAGCGGGAGGCCGGCGTCGTCGCCATGCGCTTCGGCCTCACGGACGGCCAGCCGAAGACCCTGGACGAGATCGGCAAGGTCTACGGGGTGACCCGGGAGCGCATCCGGCAGATAGAGTCCAAGACGATGTCCAAGCTGCGCCACCCGTCCCGCTCGCAGGTGCTGCGCGACTACCTCGACTGACCGGACGCCCCGCCCCCGTCCCCGGACCCGTCCGGGGACGGGGGCGGGGCGGCCGTGCGGGCCGGACCCGGACATGCAGCAGGGCCCCGACACCAGGTGTCGGGGCCCTGCTCGCTCCGGGCGCTCGCCGGGGAGCGCCCGGGTCAGGAACCGATCCGCTCCGTCTCGTCCTGCCAGGTGGCCGCCAGGGGCCGCAGCTTCTGCTCGTTCTTGCGCGCGTGGTGAGCGCAGAAGAGGAGCTCACCGCCCGTCGACTCGAGGATCACTCGGACGTAGGCCTGGGCGCCGCACGCGTCGCAGCGGTCGGTCGCATTGAGTTCTCGGCTTTCCAGTGTTGCGTTCACGGGATCCTCCTCCTGTGTCGTACGCGGTGCACGGGGGCCGCAGACCCGCCGGTGCAGGTACCCGGGGTCTCGTGGACGCTGAGGGGTACTCGTACATAGAACCACGACCGTCGGACATCGGATTCCGTCCGGGGCGCTTTTTCGCCCCCGGCGTAGGCCCCCGCTCCCGCGACGGCCCTCCCGCCCCGCCCCGGGGTGTCCGCCGCCCCGACTACAGTGGTGGGGAATCCCACCGTCCCCCAGGAGTCGTATCCCCGTGACACCGTCCCGTTCCGAGTACAACGCCCGCCACCTCTCCGTCCTCGAGGGCCTCGAAGCCGTCCGGAAGCGGCCCGGCATGTACATCGGCTCCACCGACTCCCGCGGCCTGATGCACTGCGTGTGGGAGATCATCGACAACTCCGTGGACGAGGCGCTGGCCGGGTTCGGCCACCAGATCACGGTGATCCTGCACGCCGACGGCGCCGTGGAGGTGCACGACGACGGCCGCGGCATCCCCATCGACGTGGAGCCCCGCACCGGACTGACCGGTGTGGAGGTCGTGTTCACGAAGCTGCACGCGGGCGGGAAGTTCGGCGGCGGGTCCTACAGCGCCTCGGGCGGCCTGCACGGCGTCGGCGCCTCGGTGGTCAACGCCCTCTCCGCACGCCTGGACGTCCAGGTGGACCGGGGCGGGAAGACCCACCAGATGTCCTTCCGCCACGGCGAGCCGGGCCGCTTCCTCGACAAGGGCAGGCCCTCCCCGCACGCGCCCTTCGAGCCGTTCGTGGAGGGCTCGGTGCTCGACGTCGTGGGCAAGGCCAAGCGCGGGGTGACCGGCACCCGGATCCGCTACTGGGCGGACGAGCAGATCTTCACCACGGACGCCCGGTTCAGCTACGAGGACCTGGCCAAGCGCGCCCGCCAGACGTCCTTCCTGATCCCGGGTCTGCGCATCACGGTGCGCGACCAGCGGGGCCTGCCCGGCACCCCGGGGGAGTTCGGCACCCACGAGGAGGTGTTCCAGCACGACGGCGGGATCTCCGAGTTCGTGGAGTACCTCGCGGCCGACAGCTCCGTCACCGACGTGTGGCGCTTCCACGGCGAGGGCCGGTTCAAGGAGACGGTCCCCGTCCTGGACGAGAGCGGCCGCTCCAAGCTCACCGAGGTCGACCGCACGTGCGAGGTCGACGTCGCCCTGCGCTGGGGGATCGGCTACGACACCTCCCTGCGCTCCTTCGTGAACATCATCGCCACCCCCAAGGGAGGCACGCACCAGGCCGGGTTCGAGGCCGCCCTGCTCAAGACCTTCCGCAAGCAGATCGAGGCCAACGCCCGCAAGCTCAAGGCCGGCAGCGACAAGGTGGAGAAGGACGACGTCCTGGCCGGGCTCACCGCGGTGCTCACCGTGCGGCTGGCCGAGCCGCAGTTCGAGGGCCAGACCAAGGAGATCCTCGGCACCCCGGCCGTGCGCCAGATCGTGGCCCGGGTGGTGGAGAAGGAGCTGACGGCCAAGCTCACCGCGACCGCACGCCACGACAAGCAGCAGGCCGGGCAGCTGCTGGAGAAGGTCGTGGCAGAGATGAAGTCGCGCATCTCCGCCCGGGTGCACAAGGAGACGCAGCGGCGCAAGAACGCCCTGGAGACCTCCTCCATGCCGGCCAAGCTCGTGGAGTGCCGCTCCAACGACGTCGAGCGCTCGGAGCTGTTCATCGTGGAGGGCGACTCCGCGCTGGGCACCGCCCGGCTGGCCCGGTCCTCGAACCACCAGGCCCTGCTGCCGATCCGCGGCAAGATCCTCAACGTCCAGAAGGCGTCCATCACGGACATGCTCGCCAACGCCGAGTGCGCGGCCCTGATCCAGGTGATCGGCGCCGGGTCGGGCCGGACCTTCGACCTCTCCGCCGCCCGCTACGGCAAGGTCATCATGATGACGGACGCCGACGTCGACGGCGCGCACATCCGCACCCTGCTGCTCACGCTGTTCTACCGCTACATGCGCCCCCTCGTGGAGGCCGGCCGGGTCTACGCCGCCGTGCCCCCGTTGCACCGGGTGGAGGTCGTCAACGCGGGCGGCAAGCCCAACGAGATGATCTACACCTACTCCGAGCGGGAGCTCGCGGACCTGCTCGGGCGGCTGGAGACGGAGGGTCGCCGGTACAAGGAGCCCATCCAGCGCTACAAGGGCCTGGGCGAGATGGACGCCGACCAGCTCGCGGAGACGACCATGGACGTCCGGCACCGGATGCTGCGCCGGATCCGGGTCGAGGACGCCGAGACGGCCGAGCACGCGTTCTCGCTGCTCATGGGCTCCGAGGTGGCGCCGCGCAAGGACTTCATCATCGAGGGCGCCACCCAGCTGGACCAGGAGCGCATCGACGCCTGAGCCCGGGCGGGGGCCACGGGCCCGATCCCGGGCGCGGCGCGGGCCGGAGCACTACGCTGGGCAGGGACGACCGACCGTCCCCGAGGAAGGATCCCCGCATGACCGCCTCCGGCCCGCACTCCCGTCCCGACGACCCCCGCCGGTCCCGCCCCACCACGGTCACGGTCACCGGGGCCGCCGGGCAGATCGGCTACGCCACGGTCTTCCGGGCCGCGGCGGGCGACCTCCTCGGTCCCGACACGCCGATCCGCCTGCACCTGCTCGAGCTGCCGCAGGCACGGCGGGCCGCAGAGGGCACGGCCCTGGAGCTCCAGGACGGCGCGTTCCCGCTGCTCGAGGGCGTGGAGTCTTCGACGACGCCGACGCGGCCTTCGACGGCTCCTCGGTCGGCCTGCTCATCGGGGCCCGTCCCCGCTCCCAGGGCATGGAGCGGGCGGACCTGCTCGAGGCCAACGCCGGGATCTTCTCGGTGCAGGGCCGGGCCGCCAACCGGGGCGCGGCGGAGGACTTCCGGGCGGTCGTGGTCGGCAACCCCGCGAACACCAACGCCTACATCGCCGCCTCGCACGCCCCGGACGTGCCCCGGGAGCGGTTCACCGCCCTCACCCGGCTGGACCACCACCGGGCGGTCGCGCAGCTGGCCGAGGCCACGGGCGCCCGGGTGGCGGAGATCCGGGGGGTGGCGATCTGGGGCAACCACTCCGCGAGCCAGTACCCGGACCTCACCCACGCCACGGTCGCCGGCCGGCCGGCCCTCGAGGTGCTGGACGAGAAGGGCCTCGGCCTGGACTGGGTGGACCGCACCTTCATCCCGCGCGTGGCCGGCCGCGGCGCGGAGATCATCGACGTGCGCGGCGGATCCTCCGTGGCCTCGGCCGCCCACGCCGCCCTGTGCCACGTGCGCGACTGGGTGCTCGGCACCCCGGGGGACACGTGGACGTCCATGGCGGTGCCCTCCGACGGCTCCTACGGCGTGCCGGAGGGCCTCGTCAGCTCCTTCCCCGTGGTCTGCCGGGACGGGCGCGCGGAGATCGTCCCTGACCTGGCGCTGGACGAGTTCTCACGGACCCGGATCGAGCGCTCCGTGCGGGAGCTCCAGGAGGAGCGGGAGGCCGTGCAGCAGCTCGGGCTGCTCGGCCCCCGGCGCTGACCTCTCCGCCCGGCCTCAGGAGTAGGCCGGGCCCACCGCGTCGATCACCTGGTCGGTGGGCACCCCGGAGCCGTCGCGGCGCCCGTGCTCGGTGGGCAGGGCCCGCGCCACGCCCGTGGCCGAGACGGCCTTGGCCGGACCGTGCCCCGCCCAGGCCAGGACCAGCCCCGTCTCGCCCTTGAGGAACCGGTGGGCGCGCACCCCGCCCGTGGCCCGGCCCTTGGGCGGGTACTCGGCGAAGGGGGTGACCTTCACCGTGTACTTGGACATCCCCGGCAGCACCTCTTCCGCCCGGGCCAGCGTCACGACCACCGGCGTCTCGTCGGCGGCGCGCACCGCCCCGAAGAACAGCACGGCGTCTCCCGGGACCAGTTTGATCCCCGCCACGCCGCCGGCGGTGCGGCCCTGGGGGCGCACCGCACCCGCCTCGAAGTGCAGCAGCCTGGCCTCCCGGGTCACGAACACCAGCTCGTCGTCCTCGGCCGCAGACTCGGCGAGGCCGACGACCTCGTCGCCGTCCTTGAGCGTGATGACCTCCCACTCCTCGCGGTTGAGGGGGTACTCCGGGTTCACCCGCTTCACCACGCCGCTGCGGGTGCCCAGGGCGAGCACCGACCCCAGCGGGGCCAGGCCCACGAGCCGCTCGCCGCGGCCCAGGGTGAGGAACTCCTTGACCGGCACGCCGTCGCCGAGCTTGGGAGTGCCCTCGAAGGCCGTCAGCACGGGCACGTCCATCACCTGCACGCGCACCATCCGCCCGGCCGAGGTGACGGCCCCGATCTCCGAGCGCGCGGTGGCGCGCACCACGGAGGCCAGGGCGTCGTGCTTGAGCCGCCGCGGCGGGTCCGTCAGCGGGTCCTGGGAGGAGGAGCGGGCGAGCTGGCCGGAGGTGGACAGGAAGACCCAGCACGGGTCGTCGGCGATCTCCAGGGCGAGCCCCCCGCCGCCGCCGCGGCCCGGTGCCGGGGCGGCCACGGCGGCGGCCGGGCCGGGCAGCGCCTCGGACTCCAGCAGCTCGGTGCGCCGGTCGTCGCC
The DNA here is from genome assembly GCF_001942375.1 of Kocuria sp. CNJ-770. Lineage (NCBI taxonomy): Bacteria > Bacillati > Actinomycetota > Actinomycetes > Micrococcales > Micrococcaceae > Kocuria > Kocuria sp. CNJ-770. Next base: position 7,995 of record NZ_MKJW01000134.1, on the reverse strand, counting down.
GTGCACGGCGGCGACCTCGGCGAGCTCGGCCGAGACCAGGGCCCGCAGCCGGGCGTCCGAGGCGAGGATCTCCTCCAGCTCGGCGATCTCCCCGCGCAGCTCCTCCTGCTCCTTCTCCAGCTCGATCCGGGAGTACTTGGTGAGCTGGCGCAGGCGCAGCTCGAGGATGTGGTCGGCCTGGACCCGGGTGAGGTCGTACACGGTCATCAGCCGCTCCCGGGCCACGGCGGTCTCGTCGGAGGAGCGGATGATCTGGATGACCTCGTCGATGTCGACGATCGCCACGAGCAGCCCCTCGACCAGGTGCAGCCGGTCCCGCCGCTTGGCCAGGCGGAAGCCGGTGCGCCGGCGGACCACGGAGAGCCGGTGCTCCACGTAGACCCGCAGCAGCTCGAGCAGGCCCATGGTGCGGGGCCGCCCGTCCACCAGGGCCACGTTGTTGATCCCGAAGGAGTCCTCCATCGGCGTGTACTTGTACAGCTGCTGGAGCACCGCCTGCGGGTTGAAGCCGTTCTTGACCTCGATCACCAGGCGCATCCCGTTCTTGCGGTCGGTGAGGTCCACGACGTCGGAGACGCCCTGCAGCTTCTTCGCCTGCGCGGCCTCCTTGATCTTCTCGGTCACCTTCTCCGGCCCCACCATGTAGGGCAGCTCGGTGACCACGATGCCCTGCTTGCGCGGGGAGACCTGCTCGATCGAGACCTTCGCCCGGGTCCTGAAGGATCCCCGCCCGGTCCGGTACGCGTCCCGGATGCCGTCCAGGCCCACGATCCGCCCGCCCGAGGGCAGGTCCGGTCCGGGGACGAAGCGCATCAGCTCCTCGAGGGTGGCCTCGGGGTGCTCCACGAGGTGGCGGGCCCCGGCCACGACCTCGCGCAGGTTGTGCGGGGCCATGTTCGTGGCCATGCCCACCGCGATGCCGGAGGAGCCGTTGACCAGCAGGTTGGGGTACGCGGCGGGCAGCACACCGGGCTGGAAGAACTGGTTGTCGTAGTTGGGCACGAAGTCCACGACGTCCTCGTCGAGGTCGGCCGTCAGCGCCAGCGCCGCGGGGGCCATGCGGGCCTCGGTGTAGCGGGAGGCGGCCGGGCCGTCGTCGAGGGAGCCGAAGTTGCCGTGCCCGTCCACGAGGGGCAGGCGCATCGCGAAGGGCTGGGCGAGGCGGACCATCGCGTCGTAGATCGCGGAGTCGCCGTGCGGGTGCAGCTTGCCCATGACCTCGCCCACCACGCGGGCGCTCTTGACGTGGCCGCGGTCCGGGCGCAGCCCCATCTGGTTCATCATGAACAGGATCCGTCGCTGGACGGGCTTGAGCCCGTCCCGGGCGTCGGGGAGGGCGCGGGAGTAGATCACGGAGTACGAGTACTCGAGGAAGCTCGTCTCCATCTCGGAGGTCACGTCGATGTCGACGATGTTCTCCCGGAAGTCGGCGGGGAGCTCGTCCTCGGCGGACGGGCGGGAGGACGCACGGCGGCGAGCCATCAAAGCGGGGGGTCCTTCGGTCGGGGATGGGCCCGGGCGGCCCCGGGGACTCGGCGGGCGAGATCGTGCGGGGACGCACCGGGACGCACCGTTGACGGTGCGGGTTTGTCTACTAGCCTGAAGTCTATGGTTCCAGAGAGCGCGGACACGGAAGAGGCCGCCCGGTACCCCGAGTACTGGGAGGCGGACGTGATGCTGCGCGACGGCGCGACGGCACACCTGCGCCCCATCTCCCCGCAGGACCGCGACGCCCTGCTGGCGTTCCACCAGTCGCAGTCCGAGGACAGCATCTACCTGCGGTTCTTCTCCTACAAGCCCACCCTCTCGGCGCGCGAGCTGGACCGGTTCACCCGGGTGGACCACAAGGACCGCGTCTGCTTCGTGCTGCTGCTGGGGGAGCAGATCGTCGGGGTGGGCCGCTACGACCGCACGGAGGACCCGCACGACGCCGAGGTCGCGTTCATGATCTCCGACGCCCACCAGGGGCGGGGGATCGGCTCGATCCTCCTGGAGCACCTCGCCGCCGCGGCGCGGGAGAACGGGATCGACCACTTCTCCGCCGAGGTGCTGCCCGAGAACCGGAAGATGCTGCGGGTGTTCGCGGAGGCCGGCTACGAGCTGACCCGCCGCTTCGACGACGGCGTGGTCGTGGTGGGCTTCGACATCGACCCCACGGAGAAGTCCCTGGCCGTGATGGCCGCCCGTGAGCACCGGGCGGAGGCCCGCTCGGTCGCCGACCTGGTCACCCCGTCCTCGATCGCGGTCGTCGGCGCGTCGCGGGACCCCGGCCACGCCGGGCACGCCCTGGTGGAGCACCTGCTCGCCTCCGGGTTCGCGGGCCGGCTGAGCGGGGTGGGCCCCACGCCGTTCGAGCGGGAGGGCATGGCCCACGCCACCTCGATCGGCGAGGTCCCGCAGCGCGTGGACCTGGCGCTGATCGCGGTGCCGGTGGACCAGGTGGCCGACGTCGTCGACCAGTGCGGCGCGGCGGGCGTCCGCGCCGTCGTCGTGGTCACCGGCGGCTACGCGGAGGCGGGGGCGGAGGGCCGGGCCCGGCAGACCGAGCTCGTGCGCCGCGCCCGCTCCCACGGCATGCGCCTGGTCGGGCCGGCGAGCCTGGGGCTGTACCGCACGGACCCGGAGTGCCGCTTCAACGCCTCCGTGCTGCCCACGACCCCCCGGCAGGGGCCGCTGGGGCTGTTCAGCCAGTCCGGGGCCATCGGGATGATGCTCAACGCCGCGGCGCTGCGGCACAACGTGGGCGTGTCCACCTATCTCTCGGCCGGCAACCGCGCCGACGTCTCCGGCAACGACATGATGCAGTACTGGGAGGACGACACCGCGACCCGCGCCTGCGGGCTCTACCTGCAGTCCGTGGGCAATCCCCGCAAGTTCTCCCGCATCGCCCGCCGGCTGTCCCTGACCAAGCCCGTCATCGTGGCCAAGAGCGAGGTGACCGGGCTGCGGCTGCCGCCGGGCCACACCGGGCGCACCACCCAGGCCCCGCCCGGCGCCCTGGACGCGATGTTCCGCCAGGCCGGGGTGATCCGCGCCGACACCAGCGAGCACCTCATGGACGTGGCCGGCATCCTGGCCGCCCAGCCGCTGCCGGCGGGGCCCCGCACGGCGCTGGTGTCCAACGCGCTCGCGCTGGGCCAGCTCATGGAGGACCGGTGCACCCAGCTGGGCCTGGAGACCGCCGTGACCCAGGCGTCGGTGCCCACCGCCGAGGGCGGGGCCCGGGCCCTCGAGGCGCTGGGGGCGGCCGTGGGACGCAGCCTCGGCGCCGAGGGCGTCGACGCCGCCGTGGTCACGCTGATGCCGATCCCCGGCACCGTGCCGCAGCAGATCGCCGAGACCGTCGGACGGGTGGGCCGGGAGCACGACAAGCCGGTGGTCGTCGCCCTCACCGGCAGCACCGAGCCCGGCGCCGCGTCCGTGCTGCACCACGCCGAGGACGGCCTGGACGTGCCGTGCTTCGACTCGCCCGGGGCCGCGCTGCGGGCCCTGGCGAAGGTCGTGGACTACACCCGGTGGCGCGCCCAGGACCAGGGCCGTTTCGCCGAGCCCCAGGGGATCGACGCGGAGGCCGCGGAGACCTTCGTGGAGACGGTGCTGCCCCGCGTGCCCGGCGACGGCCTGCTGGAGCTGGACGCCGACCGGACCCGCACGCTGCTGGCGACCTACGGGATCGGGCTGCTGCCCAGCGCCCGGTTCACCGATCCGGCGGACGCGCCGGCCGCCGCCGAACGGCTGGGCTATCCGGTGGCGCTGAAGACCACCGACCCGAACCTCCGCCACCGCCTGGACCTCGGCGGGGTGCAGCTCAACATCCAGGACGGCGAGCAGCTGCGGGCGGCGATCTCGACGATGCACCGGGCCCTGGCGCCCTTCGGGTCCTTCGACCTCGAGGTCCAGTCCATGGCGCCCACGGGCCAGGCCGTGGTCGTGCGCGCCATCGAGGACCCGCTCATCGGCCCCGTGGTCTCCTTCGGGATGGCCGGGGACGCGGTGAACCTCCTGGAGGACTGGGCCCACCGGGTGCCGCCGCTCACCGACATGGACGTGCGGCGGATGGTCCGGGAGCCCAAGGCCTCCCGCAAGCTCTTCGGCCACCAGGGGGTCCCGGCCGCCGACGTGGACCGGCTCGAGGACCTCGTGGCCCGGGTCGCGCTGCTCAAGGACCGGCACCCGGAGATCGCCCGCGTGGAGCTCAACCCGGTGCTGGTCTCCAGCGGCTCCCTCACGGTGCTCGGCGCGTCGGTGGGGATCGGCAACCCGCGGCAGCGGACGGACAGCGCTCGCCGGGCGATGCGCAGCTAGGCGGTCCCGGACCTCGTGGCGGACACCATAGCCGGTCGGTACACCCTCATCGACCCCATCGCGCGCGGCGGCAGCGGGTCCGTGTGGCGGGCGTGGGACGGCCGGCTCCAGCAGCTGTGCGCCGCCAAGGTGCTGCGCCAGCGGGACTCCGCGGACCTGCTCCGGTTCGCCCGGGAGCAGTCCGTGAAGCTGGACCACCCGCACGTGCTCGCCCCCTACGGCTGGGCAGCGGAGGACGAGCACGTGGTCATCGCCATGCCCCTCGTCCACGGCGGGACCCTGGAGTCCGCCCTGCTGGACAACGGTGCCGCCTCCCCGGAGCTCACCGAGGAGGTCCTCGCCCAGCTGCTGCGGGCCCTGCAGTTCGTGCACGCCCAGGGGTGGGTCCACCGGGACGTGAAGCCGGGCAACGTCATGCTGGAGAGCACCGGCACCGGACGGCCCCACGTGTTCCTCTCCGACTTCGGCATCGCCGTGCGGGTGCAGGACGCCCGCCTCACCCGGACGGGCACCGTGGTGGGCACGCCCGGCTACCTGCCGCCGGAGGCCTACGGGCTCGCCGACCCGGCCCCCGCCCAGGACCTCTACGCGGCGGGGATCACCGCGCTGCGGATGCTGGACCCGGCCCTCGAGCCGGAGGGCAGCCTCGGGCCCGCCGACGCGCGCGCGGTCGTGGGGGAGCAGGGCGACCTGGCGGAGCACCTCGCGGCGCTGCTCACCCCCGACCCGGCGCTGCGCCGGGACGCCGCGGTGGCCGTGCTGGACGCGCTGACCGCGGGCGCGGCCGCCCGCACGTTCGACCCGGCGCTCACCCGCGACGGGGAGCCCTTCGAGATCTTCGACGTCCTCGACCCGCTGCCCGAGCCCTGGGCCACCCGGGTGCGCGAGGGCTGGGAGGGACCGGACGGGAGCGGCGGCGGGGCACCGCCACCGGTGACGGGGTGTGGGGCGCGGCGGGCGGCGCCGATGACGAGGGGCCCGCCACCGTCGCGTCGGGCGCTGCGACCCCGGACGGCCACGCCCCGGCGATCCCGGAGAACCCCGTCCCCGGGACCCCCGGCGCGGCGACGGGCAGGGGGAGCCGCACACGGACCACCGCTCCGGCCGGTGCCGCCGCGGCGACGACGGAGACCCTGGCGGCCCCGCCGTCCCCGCCGGACCCGGCCCCGTCCCGGCGCCGGCGCGGCGGCGCGCTCACCGGGCTGCTCCTGGGTCTCGTCGGCCTGACGGCGCTGCTCGTCGGATACCTGCTGCTGGACCCCCTGGGCTCCGCCCGGCAGGCCCCCGCCCCCGGGGCCACCACCTCGGCCACCCCGAGCCCGGCGCCGACCTCGAGCCCGGAGCCGACGGCGTCGGGCCCGATCCAGCTCGAGCCGTTCTGCGAGGACGTCGGCGGGGGCCGGCAGGAGTGCTATTTCCGGGTGCCCTGACGGCCGTGTTGGGCGCGGGCGCGGGCGTGGGGGAAAATGGCCCCCATGACGTATTCAGGTGAGCGCGGCCAGCGGCTGGTCGAGGACATCAACAAGGCCGGCTTCTATCCGCAACTGGTGATCGACGTGGTCCAGGACTCGCTGGACGGCCGGTCCCCGGTCTCCCACCTCGTGCAGCTCGAGACGCACATCGACCGGACCGAGGTGCACCGGCACATCACCGTGCTGGTCCTGGCCGAGGACGTCCTGCACGTCACCCACGTGGACGACGAGGAGTTCGACGAGAGCGGCCGGGACGTGGTGGCCCGGGTCTCGACCGAGACGGTGGGGATCTCCCAGATCCGCTCGGTCACGCTGAGCTACTCGTACTACCAGCCGGCCAACTACCGGCCGGACAGCCCCATCTCCGAGGTGACGCTGGCGATCGCGTGGACCGGGACCCTGCACGTGGACCTCGCACCCGCCCTGTGCGACGACCCGCAGTGCCAGGCCGACCACGGCTACACCGGCACGGCCTCGCGGGAGGACATCGTGCTGCGGATCAGCGCCGAGGCGGACGGCCCCGCCGCGGTCGAGGGCGCGCGGGAGTTCGCGCGCACGCTGCGCCGGGCCAACCTCTCCCCGATCACCGACGGCGCCCAGATCGCCCAGCCGGCGCACGGGCGCGTGCCCGCCCCGCGGCGCGGCCCCACCGCCACCCCGCGCACGCGGTTCACCGACCGGTTCACCGGCCGGGACGGCGGCCCCGCCCGATGAGGGCGGTCGAGGAGATCCTGCCCGGCCTGCCCGGGGACCTGCCGCAGCCGCCCCGCTACGGGCGGCGCACGGTCGCGGAGGTCATGTCCTCGGCCGCCGCCTCCCTGGGCGTGCCGGGCTTCGAGGACGTGCTGGGGCTGCCCGCCGCCCGCCGCGTCGTCGTCGTCCTCGCGGACGGGCTCGGGCGCGCCCAGCTGCGGGCCCGCGCCGGCCACGCCCCCACGCTGGCCGGGGCCAGGAACCTGGCCACCCTGGACGCCGCGTTCCCCACGACCACGGCGTCCTCCCTCGCGTCCCTGGGCACCGGCGCCGCCCCCGGCGCGCACGGGCTCGTGGGCTACGACGTGCTGGACCCGGACCGGGACAGGGTCGTCAACCAGCTCGGCGGCTGGGACGCCGCCGTGGACCCGCGGGCCTGGCAGCCGCTGCCCACGGTGCTGGAGCGCGCCGCCGAGCACGTCGACGTGGTGACCGTCAGCCGGTACAAGTTCGCCGACTCGGGGCTCACCAACGCGGCCCTGCGCGGGGGCCGGTTCGTGGCCGCCGAGGGCCCCGCGGCGCGCGTGAGCACCGCGCTGGACCAGCTCACCGCCGGCCGGGACGCGCTCATGTACTTCTACTGGGACGAGCTGGACCGCACGGGGCACGCCAAGGGCTGGGAGTCCTGGGAGTGGACCGCGCAGCTCGAGGAGCTCGACTCGTCCCTGCGCCGGCTCGTCGCCCGGGTGCCGGCCGGGACCACCGTCCTGGTGACCGGCGACCACGGCATGGTCGACGTGCCACCGGACGCCCGGGTCGACGTCTCCCGCGTGCCCGGCCTGCTCGACGGCGTCCGTCACACGGCCGGGGAGCCGCGGATGGTGCAGCTGCACCTCGAGCCGGATACGACGGCGGGGGACGTGCAGGCGCTCGTGGCGGCCTGGCGGGAGTGCTTCGGCTCCCGGGTGTGGCTGTTCTCCCGCGAGGCCGCCCTCGAGGCGGGGTACTTCGGGCCCCCCGAGCTGGTGCGCGAGGCCGTGCGCGCCCGCATCGGCGACCTCCTGGTCGCGGCCAAGGACCCGCTGGCGCTGTTCGACCTCGGCCGGGTCCGTCCCAGCGTGCTCTCGATGGTGGGCCAGCACGGCTCGCTCACCCGGGCGGAGCGCGAGGTGCCGCTGCTGCGGCTGAGCTGAGCGCGCACGCGCTCAGGGGGTGGGCGCGGACTCCTCCTCGGGGTCCTCCGCGGACTCCTCCGCGGGCCCCTGCTCGGGCCCCTGGACCGGGGCGCCCGGAGTGGCCTCCGCGGCCCCCTCCTCACCGGCGGCGGCCTGCTCCGTGAGCTGTTCCTCGTCGGTCCCCTCGGCGGGTGCCTCCACGGTGTTCTCGGGCACAGGGCTGCCGGTGCCGGGTGCCGGGGTCCCGGGCGGGCTCGGTGCCGGGGGAGCGGGCGCGGGTGCGGGAACCACCGGGCAGGGGCCAGCCGGAGCCGGGGCCACCGGGACCGGGGCCACCGGGGCCGGGGCCA